>CAYZNX010000007.1:0-18105 GCA_964479825.1 uncultured Planctomycetia bacterium
CCTTTCGGGTGCTATCCAGGCTTAACTTCACAAAATAAGCATTGCAGAAAATGTGTAATTAAGCTGTGGCCTGAGTGGCATTATTTAATATATATTTCTTTGGCAAGCTTTTTGCCAGTATCTGTAAGAAATACCTTGTCGATAATCTTTTCTAACTTTTGCTTGTCTTTTGTATCTACCTCATCCTTTAAATTGACAAGCCAATCGGCATCGTATAATATCCTGAAATTCTGCGTCTCTATCTTGCCCGGGGAATGGTGATGGGCAATTATCTCGCATATCTCATTGATATCTCCTATCTTAAGCCCGAGCTTAAGGAGTATCTCCCTTGCCACTGGCGGGCCCTCCTTTTCCTGATAATGCCCGGCAGAAGAGTTAAACTTCTTTTCTGCTTCTTTTATTCCTATATCATGCAGGATGCTGGCAGGGATTACAATGTGCCAGTCTCCTTTTTCTTTGGTAAGTAGCTCTTCAGCAAAATTTAACACCTTCCTGGCGTGAGCTATCCTTTTTTTATCGCCGCCGAAATATCCCTCTAATTCTTCAATCAGTCTCTCTTTAATAGTGCAGGAGCTATTCTGCATATACTGACTATACACCTTATCACCCACGCATTCCTTTGCATACCTGCACCAATCAAGACAACTCGCGCCAGCCTGCTTCATTACAGATTCTCCGCATCCGGGACAGGTTGCCTTGACCTCGTCTGTCCATATCTCCACCTCACCTTTACAAAATGGACATTTTACAAACTCTGGCTCCGGCTTTCTAAATTTTTGCGCCCCGGGACATTCAAAAAAAACCATTTTAGACTCCTAGTATGCCTGAAGACTGTCAACAGATTATTCTACCTGTTACATCATTGACTTTTTTTACAACCTCAGAACTAGAAGGCAGGTCAAATATAGATTTGGAATTCAGGCTGGACTTCTCTATCTCTGGGTCAAACGGCAAACCCCCGGCCAGCAGAAGCCC
This sequence comes from uncultured Planctomycetia bacterium, assembly GCA_964479825.1. Taxonomy (GTDB): domain Bacteria; phylum Omnitrophota; class Gorgyraeia; order Gorgyraeales; family Gorgyraeaceae; genus CAYZNX01. The sequence goes on from CAYZNX010000007.1 coordinate 976, forward strand.
GGAATCCTGTATCTCTTTTTCTAAAGGGCCAAGGCCATCCCTTATTTTATTCACTATCAGATAGCTTTTACCCAGGCCGATTTCCATAGAACGGGCGAGTTTATATATATTTGAAGCAGACCTCACTCCGATTATGCTAAAGTCGCTGACTACAAACAGGACATCTATCCTGCGCATAGTCTTTCTACTCAGATGTTCCATCCCTGCCTCGTTGTCAGCAACAGTATAATCGTAGTCCTCCGACAAATCCTTTATCATACCCCTGAGAAGATTGTTTACATAACAATAACACCCAGGGCCCTCAGGCCTCCCCATGGTAAGTAACGACATATTATCCTTCTCTATCAGTGACTGGTGAATCTTGTATTCAAGATAACGGTCCTTTGTCATACCTGCGGGAAGGCTGTCTTTTTTCCTGAGTAACTCATCGCAAATGCCGGATATGGTATCTTCCACCTTCAAGCCAATGGTATCGGCCAGGGTAGAATTAGGGTCGGCGTCTACAGCCAAAATAGCCCCTTTTTTATTCTCTAAGAGAGAGCGTATTACAAGGCCTGCCAAGGTAGTTTTCCCTGTCCCGCCTTTACCTGTTATAGCAATCAACTTGCCCATAAGCAAAGATTCTTATCACATCAATGGAGCCATGGAAAGCGCTGGATGATTGACCTTCTGTAAATATGAAACCAGCTCGTCGGCGCCTGTACAAACGGTCTCGTCCGCTATCTTCTCAATAAAATCCGGCTCACCTATCTCCTCGGCACATTTTTTTAACTGATCGCCGAGTAATTCCTTTAACTCCTTAGTCATCCACACAATCCGTTTGAACCCGCCGTCAGCTGACAGAAATTTTTTGCTGGTTATATAAAGCCTTCCTACGCCCATAAAACCCGGCGCCTGCTGCCCCCCTCCCACCATACCTGCAAGGGTAGAAAATTTCATACCGCATGGCGTCATATCCGAAAAACCCCTGTTGACTACCATAACGCCATTTGCCTCTGGAATCAAACTAACTATACACTCAAAGCAGCCGCAGGACGTGCTGGGCGCATCTATAATTGAATACATAGACAGCCGTGAAAATTCTTTGTTGGACTTGCTGTAAAGATACTCATTAATCCCTTCCCATTCTCCTTTTACAGAATCAACACATGCGCCTTTCGACACAGGCTCATTGCCTCCGACAGGATTTATCTCAGACGCTGCCTTTCCGTCCAGCCAGTTGTATGCCCCGCAAAGACCCAGCTTCTCCGGGCTTATTATACATACATGATTTGGCGCATAAGACTGGCATAACTTACATGAATAGAATACATCCACGCTTTCATCCGTCATTCCCGCCAGCCGCCTATCCCTCTCTTCGAATGCCTTTAATGCCTCTGGCAAAAGCCTCAGGACATCCTCCTCTCTGGTATAAACGGTAACCTGAACCTTATCTACTATGGATGGAAAATCGTGCAAGTACCTGGTATATAATATAACACCAAAATGCCTGAACTTAAGGCCTGCCTTTCGCGCTTCCTTGCTCACTCTATACCATATCATATCCCGCTGGCCTGTATGCATTATGCCAAGGGCCTCGCTTAAAAAGTTATGAATCCTTCTTTCCAGCACTGACTCAAAATCCTTCTGCATCTTGCGGCCTGCAACATCTACCATCAATACAAAAGGGATACTTGCGCTATCCTTGAACTCATCCAGCTCAGGGCCGACTACTTCTATCTTTCCGTTCTCCACTTCATTCAGTTCTCTCATGCGCAGATATTCAAATGCCTTTGAAAATTTCCCTCCGATCTCTGCGCCTGTCTGAGGCTTTCTGATACGTTCGCCTTCGTGCGCAGGGCCGTAAGAAATAGGTATATCCGGTTTTTCAATAACCACCTTTAGGCCTCTCACTTCTATGGCCTTCTCTACCATCTTATCCCTTGGCACAGGAGACACAACATGTTCATATCTACATATACCAGTAGGTAAGATCTGGTCTATATCTGTATCGGCAATAGCAGGAAATCCGAAATTTATAGCACCCGCGGCATTGGCATGTTTTTCATCATCCACCTCTCCAAGGGCCAAGACAAAGGCATGCACTCTCTTTTTATTATAGAGCAGCATATTCCTTGCCTCCTTTATACCCTTAGGCGTTATCCCGCCAAAGGTCAGGGCTGCCCGCGCAGCAAAATTTAATGCATATACTGTAGAAGTTATGTCCCTGCCGTGAGGCACCAGAAATGTATCCCATCCCATCTGTACATCTTCTTCAGCAAGCTGTTCAGCTATACATTTTCCATCCGTGGCAGCTGACATAAATATCAGGATGTGGCGCTCCTGCAGCTCACGTATCAGCTTAACAGCCTCTTGGTTGGTGGGTGCTGCACCTACAATGGCAGCAAATCCTGGCATCCTGCCATCTACTAATTTAATACCCTGTTCCCTGAGAATAGCGTCTGTAGTAAATCCAACCCAATAATCGTGGGTAGGAGAAGGGCCAAAGGCGTATTTCAAGACCTCTATCACCTCTTCGGCTAATAAGGTGGCCATACCTGCATCTAACGTAGGCCCCAGATATGGCAGCCAGATATGTTCTCTCGGAATAGGCGGAAGCAGGGACTTGGCATATTCAACTATCTCTTCCAGATCACCTATTCTGGCAGCCTTCAGATTTAAAATAGCGTATGCCAATGGCAAATAATAGTTTGTATCCGGAAAGGAAACAGAAAAGTCTTTTCCCTTTATCTCAATGGCCTTGGTTAATTCCTCTTCTGCCCTTCTTACGATCTTATGAGCGCCTCTTATAGCCTTGGTAGCGATTATCTTAGACATATCCTCTCCTCGCTTTCATCACAGGTCAGGTGCGTATCGCGATATTCAGGTCTTTTAATTCTTCCACCCTGTCTCTTCATTAAAGGAACAATCTTGCCATAATCAAAATACTCATCTACCAGCATATCTCTTATATCTGAGATATTTATATCTTGCAATGCCAGATTTAGGATAATGCCGTGTTTTTCCACGTCATTAATGAATACCGCCCCCTTAATCTTATTATCCTTCAAAACTACCTTTCTATAAACATCCTTCGAAAAATCAGCCTGAATCAATTCCTCGTATTCATCTTTTTTAGGCCTGGATACGCCAAAAGAAATAATAGACATACCAAAAAAATCCAGTGAGTTCATGCCGCAGGAGCCTTCATATTTAGTCTTTCTACCAGCCATATTTAAACCGGCAATCTTTCCCTGCCTGACCGCAGCAGGCCATATAGCATTAATAGCCGGCCCTTCCTCAAACAGGTCAAATGTCTCGGCTACGTCGCCTGCGGCATATATTGCCATGTCAGATGTCTTAAGGTACTCATCTACTATAATGCCTTGATCTATCTCTACCTTTTCTTCTAAAACACTTGTATTGGGAGACACACCCTTTCCTATAATAACTAATTGACAATCTATCCTATTGCCATCCTCAAGCAATATGCCTTCAACCCCTTTTTTACCAAAGATCTCCTTCGCTGCTAACCCTGTAGATATTTTAACCCCATTTATCTGAAGATGTCTCCGGATCATATCTGCGGATTCTAAGTCAACTAACTGGGAAAGTATATGGTCAGATTTTACGACTACGTGCACCTGTTTATCCTGCTTCCTGAGTGCACAGGCAGCGCGTAGACCTATTAAACCTCCGCCAAGTATAACAACATCCTTTACCTCTTTAAGCATCGCCAGTATGCCTTCAGCATCGTCGAGGGTGCGCAGATAAAAGGCGCCTTTTTTTTCTATGCCTTTTACATCTACTGACTTGGAAGAAGCGCCTGCGGAAAATAATAGATTATCGTAATTGATCTTTTTCCCGTCAGAGAGTTTTACACTTTTATTCTTCTCATCAATGAAGACCACCTCTTTGCCCAGGACCTCGTCAACCTTTAAATCAGCATAATAATTTTCAGGCCGGAGCCACAACCTCTCCTTTCCTATCGAACCTGCTAAATAATAACTCAATAGACATCTTGAATATGGCCTATAAGGCTCCCGGGATATATTTATAATCCTTGAAACGCTATCTACTTCTCGTATGGCTTCAATGCCTGCCAAACCCGCAGCAGAATTTCCAATGATGACAAAGGTATTATTGTTTTTCATTCTCTTACCGATACCCTGATTAGTCTTTCCTTAAATTCTGCCCGGCCTTCAAATGATAATGCCCTGGTAGGACAGGCATCCACACAGGCCGGGCATTCCCTGTCAGGGCAGAGGTCGCACTTTACGGCCTTATTGTCTTCATCATATTGCCTGCTTATAGAAGCAAAAGGACAAACCATAATACACATCCAGCACCCTACACAGCGCTCTATATCTATATCTACCTTACCGGTCTTTTTATCCTTACTGATGCAGGATGCCATACAGGCCTCTACGCAAGGCGGGTCATCGCAATGCTGACACCCGATAGAATGAAAAATATCCCGGGCGATAAATTGGGTATCGCGCCTCTTCTTTGGCCTCGGCCGTTCCAATATAGCAAGAAAGAGATCTTTAGTTACTGAGTGCTCTACTGCACAGGCAAGCTCACAGGTCTTACAGCCCACGCACCTTGTTATGTTGCAGAATATCTTTTTTGTCTCCATTTGATTGGCCTCAAACACCTACGCTATAAGGCTGAGTATACATCGTCTCTTTTAATTTCAACGCCTTTCTTTTTTTATCTATATGGTCAATCATTATATGGGCTGCCTTAATAGGGTCTTCTTCAAATGCCCACTTTCCACCTACTGTATTCTCTATATCTTGAGTTATATAATTGTAAACTGCCTGGCTCCCACTAATACGCATAGGCGTTCCAAAGACAACCAATGCCCCTGATGCTACAAAATACCATCCAATAGCCATTGCCTTCTCAGCCATCCATTCTAATGCTGCCCCGGCAATAGGCAGTTCATCTATACCATTGCCAATCCCTCCCTCTCTTACCATATTTGTACACGCTATAAGTATCCTGGAATTGTCCACGCACGAACCTACATGTAAGGCTGGCGGGATACCTACTGCCTTGCATACTTCTTTCAAACCTTCGCCTGCCATTTCCATGGCTGTTTCAGGCGTAAGCAATCCTTCCTTAGCGCATTCTATTGCTGCGCATCCAGTCTGCACTACTAAACAATCGTTCTTTATCAACTCTTTAACCAATTCTACGTGCGTGCTGCCTGAACCCATTCTGGGATTGTCACAGCCCACTACCCCGGCCACGCCTCTAATACGGCCATTAGCTATATTTTCATTAAGCGGCGTATAAGACGGCCTGAATCTGCCTCCTAAATGATAAAAGATATTCTCTGCGGTAAAACCAGCGACGAGCTCCATAGATTCTTTTGGGATATTTACCCTGGCCCTTTCGCGATTCGGGTAATTCTCAATTGCCGCTTTAACAATATTTTTTGCAGTATCCAGGGCCCTATCCTCCTTGAATTCTATTAGCTGAGCCCCGGGAAGACTGGCCTTAGCGGATGTGTTAATTATCTTTGTATGAAAATGGCCCGCTGCCTGCACTATGCCGGGAACTATACATTGTATATCAACCACCATTGCCTCCACAGCGCCAGTTAATATGGCCAACTCCTGTTGCAGGAAATTGCCGGCTACAGGTATGCCTCGCCTGATAAGCATCTCATTTGCAGTACAGCATATACCTGCAGTGTTTATACCTTTGGCCCCTTTTTGTTTTGCTAGATTAATAAGGCCTGCATCCTGACTCGCTGTTACTATCACATCTGACAGGGTCGGTTCATGGCCATGAATAATTATATTCACCTCATCTTCTTTTAATACCCCTAAATTCGCCCGGGCCAGTATCGGCTGCGCTGACCCAAACAGGATATCGCTTAATTCTGTAGCAATCATTGACCCGGCCCAGCCATCAGCCAATGCTACCCGCATGGTAGATTGAATAAGATTTTTATAATCCTGGTCCATTCCTTCATGTGTCCTGGCCAATGTCTCTGTTACCTCTCTATCTATTCCCCTCGGATATATGTTATATTTTCTCCAGACCTCCTGCTGTCTCTGAGGGGCACGTTTAGAAAAAGTAACAGGCGAATCGCTTTGTTTGCCAAATTCATATAGCATGGCCTCGCCTAACTCATGCGCTATTTCATTATCTTTTTTATTACTAATTTCAATTCCATATTCACCCGCAATAAGCCTCAATTTATTAGGGTCCCTTATAGAGTAACCCTGGGCACGGCCTTCGCCTATCGCAACCAGGGTATGGGCAAGATCACGTGCATGGTCAGAATGAGATGCGCTCCCTGCTGCTGTTGAACGCGTCATATCCCTGGCAGAAATAGTATCGGCTGTTGCGCCGCATGCGCCTTTTTGCGGCCCGGTGCCAAAGGGGTCAATCCTGCACGGCCCCATATTGCACATCCTGCAGCATATGCCCAATAACCCAAATCCACAATGCGGCTCCTGAGCCCTATATCTATCCCAGATAGTCTCTATGCCTTTGGACTCTACTGCCTTAAGCACCTCTATATTTGCCTTGTCTCTAAGAAGTCTTTTTTTACTCATATCGCACTCCTCTGCTAAACGGAAAAACATAAAAACTTAAGAACGTAAAAACTTATTTTTCAGTTTTTCTGTCTTTTGGTTTTTTGGTTTTAATTTTAAATAGCTGACTCCTCTCAAAAATATAGGTCCCTCTCTCCTTCTTCCAATCTCTTAATTTTCACAACTGTCTTTTCCTTCACAAAACCATCTGTCATCTCATTTAATTCTCTCTGGATTATACCTCCTGCCTCTTCTTGCAACATCTTATCTCCGTAATCCAGGACATATTCCTTAAAGGTCAATATACAATTAGGAAGGCAGAAATTTTTTATATCCCCTGGCTTAGCCAGGACCATAAAATCTCTACCGGTCCTGCCTGCTCTATAACAGGCAGTGCAAAAGCTTGGAAAGAACCCTTCTTTAAGAATGTCTTTAATAACCTCCAGCTGGGTTCTAGTATCTTCAATGTAAAATTGCTCTGATTCTGGGGCATGCCCTCTATGTTCTGAATAAGCGCCTGGGTTTGTCCTTGAACCGGCGCTAATCTGGGAAATACCTAAACCAAATATCTCGTCTCTGAGAGGCGCTGGCTCTCTGGTAGATAAAATCATCCCGGCGTAAGGGACAGCCAATCTAATTATGGCTACTAATTTTTTAAAATCTTCGTCAGATACAGGATAGGGGATAGTATTAGCTAAAGGCGCATTCATGGCCGGCTTAACCCTGGGAATAGATATAGTATGCGGCCCTACGCCAAATTCCTTTTCAAGATGTAAACAATGGGATAATAAAGCTATGACCTCAAACCTATAATCATAAAGTCCGAATAAGACGCCTATGCCCACATCATCTATCCCTGCCCTGTATGCCCTGTCCATAGTATAAAGCCGCCACTGGTAATCAGATTTAGGGCCGCTGGGATGCATTTTTTTATAACTCGCTCTATGGTAGGTCTCCTGAAATAATTGATATGTACCTATGCCGGCCTCTTTGAGCCTTTTAAATCCATCTATAGTCAAAGGCGCAATATTCACATTTACCCTTCTTATGCTGCCTGAGGCATGCCTGGTGAGATAAACCGTCTTGATCGCCTCTTCTATATATGGTAGGTCAGATGCCCCATTGGCCTCACCGGAGACGAGGAGCAATCTCTTGTGCCCCTCACTTTCTAAAATCTCGACCTCTCTTTTTATCTCTTCCATATCCAGGCATCTTCGTCTTAAATCCTTATTGTCACTTCTAAAGCCGCAGTATAAGCAATTATTGACGCATATATTGCTTAAATAAAGAGGGGCAAAAAGGACTAACCTATTCCCATAAATCTCTTCTTTGATAGACCTGGCGGTCTCAAATAAATACTCAATAACATCCTTATCCTGACAATCTAATAGCACTGCGACGTCCTCCGGGCATAGCCCATTCAATCCATTTGACTTTTCAATGACTTCTCTGGCATTATTAGGGTCAGGGTTTCTGTGGCTATCCAGCAAATTCTCTATCTCTCTTTCATCAATAAAAGTTCTCATAAGCTCATTTTTAGCAACTGCTGAGTCAGCAGGGGTAATATTGCTTCTCTACGGGCCAGCGGGTCCTGCCACCGCTGACTACAGGAACCCAGCCTTTAGGCTGTCAGGGCATAACTTCACAAAATAAGCATTGCAGAAAATGTGAAGTTAATTCTCTCACACTTGATAACTCACCGGTTACCATTTTTAGATACCCAGATCGGTGGGCGCCCTTCCTATGGAAGATAACAGACCAATGACCTCTTTAATATTATCTATAATATCTCCATCCTGTCCAGCCCTATTATCATAGATACAATACAACCCTCTATATTTTTTGGGGGTTACATTTATCATCAATGAATTGGCTCCTGAAAGCAGTGCCTCTTTTTTTGCCTCTCTATCTAATGTCTCCAGGGCAGTAGTTACCAGTATCTTGGAAGTCCTATCCACCAGCCGGCAAATAGCCATTATTTTAAGAACAGTATCTTTACTAACTTTTTTGCTATTCTCTAAAGGAGTACCTTGTGCGGGTATAAATGGACCAAAAGAATACATATCCGGGCCCAATGACATAGTAAGCAAAATATTATTAATTATATCATCCTCAGTTTCTTGAGGAAGGCCGATAAGAAAACCTGTAGCCAGAACATAACCTAAATCCTTCAGGTATCTAATCAGTTCCAGCCTCTCCTCTAGACAGGCATCAGGCCTTAGATTAGCAAAGATATCTCTGTTGGAACTTTCAAATCTCAAAAGGGCCGCCCTTGCGCCGGCCTCGAACAGCTTCCTATAAGTCTGGGGGCTTCTTTGGCCTATGCTTAAAAAAACTAAAACGCCTAATTTTCTTATCTCTTTAACAATTGTAATTAACCTATTCTCATTATACCAAAAATCCTCTCCTGATTGTATAACCAATGCCTTAAAACCTAATTCTTTCGCAGCGTAGCATGCGATGCCGACTATTTCTTCGACACTCATTCTATATCTTTTAATAGAATTTTCTCTCCTTATGCCGCAATAAAAACAGTTATTTCTGCAGTAATTAGAAAATTCAATAATACCATGTACGCAGCATGCATTCTTGTGCCCTTTCTGCCGTATATTATTTGCGGTTTCGTATAGAAGCCTCAGTTCGTCCTTCTCTTTAAGCCTATACAAAAAAAGCAGTTCTTCCTTTTTCAGCTCTCTATTCAGGCCGGCCTTCTGTAAAATCTCCAATACAGTCCGGGACGCCGAGGCTTTATTGACCTTTGCCAATGCCTGGTCAACCTTCTGTAACGCAAAAAAGGCCTCCCGCCAGGCATCCAGAATCTCCTGCGCCTCTCTTTCTGAAATCTTATTTATTAAAATACCGCCCTGGGCGTAAACATAATCTCCTACTCTAACGTCACTATAATCTATCAACACCCTTCTTTTTTCGCCGAAGTAATCCACTATTCCAATATTATCTTTAATATCTATTAGTCTTCCTGGAATTGCGTAACACATATCTTAACTGACCCCTCGGGGTGCTTTTTCGTATAACAAGGGGTCATCCTGAAGGCCGAAGACCTGAAGGATCTCATGAGCAGTCGACGTCATTGCGCTGACAGCCTGAAGGCTGGGTTCCAGATGAGCATCAGGTTGCCCCCATTAACTCACAGATTACCTGTAACTTACACAACTAATTCTGTAAATCAGCTGGTGCAAAACAGCAATAGCCAATAGCGTCAAATTTCTTCCTTACGTCCTTCCACTCCTTTTGCTCTAACACCTGGAGCGACATAGGGTAGAGGATGTTGTCTTCTTTGTATATATGGTCCTCTAGGTTTTTTACCAGAAATTCTCCAATCCCTGAAACTTCTTTCACGAAATCCTTAAACTCCCTATCTTCGGTCTCCATAGCCGCATCGTAAAGCTGTTTCTTTCTAGCAAGAAACTCTTTATGGTCTTCTTTAAAGATCTGCGGCGGCTCAGTTATGCCATGGGCCTCTAAGCTGGGAAATAAGGCCTCTTCCTCCCGTTTATGATGCTTTTCTGTATCTAAGAAGAAATGGCCTAATTCCTTTAAGGTATTTATCTGGGTCCTCGCCTTCTTATACGAATCCAGTCTTTTCAATCTCTCTATTGTCTTTTTGAGTTTTTTCAGATTCCTCTTTATTATCTTGTGTTCATCCATGCTAATCTGGATAGGGTGCCAGGATTCTAGTTTTATCTTCTTCGCTTCCGCACCTAATTTTTCCTTCATAACCTCTAGATGCACATCGCATAGCCTCTTCATCTCCTCGCGGCCCACCCCTTCGTGTATGAGCTCCTGTTCGGCCAGGGCCAGTTCATGTGGTTCAACCTCCTTAAAATGTTTGGCTGCCTCCTTTTTAACCTTATCTAACTCTTCTGGCTTCGCCTCATGCAGTCTTTTTAGAATATACTTCAACCCTTCTCTTTTATTGTTCATTTTATTTCCCCTCCTTAATATCTCCGCGTATCCCGATGGTGATATCTTTTATAGGAATGTCCTTGCCAGACATCCTTAGCGCCTCATCCACTATCTGCCTCAAGCCAAAGCAGCAGGGCACCTCCATATGCAACACAGTGATACTTCTTATATTATTCTCTTTAAATATCTCTGCCAGCTTTTCCTCATAAATTGTTGATGCGTCAAGTTTAGGACATCCCACCACCAATGTCTTGCCTCTCAAAAAATCCTGATGAAAATCAGGATAGCTAAAAGGCACGCAATCTGCGGCTATCAGTAAATCCACATCTTTGAAAAAAGGGGCCTCGGCAGGAACAAGCATCAACTGCACTGGCCAGTTTAAAAGCCATGAGTCGCTCTTCCCGTCGATCTGATGTTTGTGCTGAGTAGACACGCCTCTCTCAATAGTCTGTACAGTTGAACCCGGACAGCCACAGGCTAACTCTTCCTTATATCTATGCAACTCCTTCTTTATCTCCTCTAAGTGTCTTTTTGTCGCCTCCTCGCTGAACGCCTGAGCCTCTCTTTCCTCAATAGTTATAGCGCCCTCTGGACAGTGGCCAAGACATGTGCCCAGGCCATCACAGTAAATCTCTTTAACTAATTTTGCCTTTCCATCCACTATCTGAAGGGCGCCTTCTGCACAGCTGGGGATGCACAGACCGCAGCCATTGCACTTGCCTTCGTCTATCTTAATAATCTTTCTCTTTGTCATTCCTGTATTCCTCCTTCAATAAAGACGCAATAGTTATACCTTTTAACTTTTTATCTACTAATAAATTAATTTCCCTTATCTTTCTTCTTAAGGAACAATTGGTTATATCCAAACATCTTTCCCCTTTAAGTATGCAACTCGTAAAATCTATGCCCCCCTGAAAGGTCTCTATAATATCTACAAATCTTATCTCCCCAGGCTGTTTTAGAAAAGAAAATCCGCCGTCCTGGCCTTTATATGAACAAAGGATTTTATTCTTTGCCAGCCTCTGAAGAATCCTCCTTAAAAATCTTTCTGGCAATTCCTTCTTCTCTGCAATCTCATCTACTGTAACTATCTTTTTCTTTTCCGACGCAAAGAGCCTTGCCATATATACCAACGCCCTTAACGCATAATCCGTATCTCTATTTATAAACTTCATTGACTGTCTCTCATGCTGTATCCTTACCTAATCCTCCTGGTGGCTATGTTTTTTAAATTTATCTATATCCTCAGGGCTTGTCAAAGGAGACATCTTCCTCAATCTATCTACTGCCAGAGGTAATTCCTTTAGAAATATATCTACATCCTCATGATTGTTATCTATCCCAAAAGTAAAAACCACAGAACCCTGGGCCCAAACAGGGTCCAGCCCCAATGCATCCAAAACATGCGAGACCTTCAGGGCCTCAGACGAGCAGGTTGAGCCGCTGGTCCCTGCTATGCCTGAAAAACTTAGATGCAGTAATATTGATTCTCCCTCAATATACTTTATGCAAAAACTGGCGTGATTAGGAAGTCTATCTGTCCTGTGACCTGTTAGAAGACAGTCCTGTATATTTTTAAGAACGCCTTCTATCAAGCTATCCCTTAATCGGATAAGATAATCTCTCCGCTCCTGCAGCCTCTCTTTAGCAATTCTCGCAGCCATACCCATGCCTGCTATACCAGCAATATTATGCGTGCCCGCCCTCATCCCGCTTTCCTGGATCCCGCCTTCTATAAGAGGGGATATCCTTATTCCCTTTCTTACATACAAGGCCCCTGTCCCGAGCGGGCCATAGAGGACATTGCCCGCAATACTTAAAAGGCCAATATTGGATTCCTTTACATCTATAGGAACAAGACCTGCACAGGCTACAGCATCTGTATGGAAGGCTATACCCCTTTCTCTGGCAATCCTGGCTATCTCTTTAACCGGTTCTATGGTGCCTATCTCGTTAGATGCAGAACATATTGTGATTAAGATTGTGTCGTCTCTAATGAGTGTGGAGACCTCTTCATGGTTGACCTTGCCTCTATCATCCACCTTGAGCCATGAAATCTCAAAGCCCTGCTTCTCCAATCTCTTCAGGGGGTGAAGCACTGAATGATGTTCAATAGGACTTGCTATAATATTCCTTCCTTTCTTAGAATATGACTGGGCTATGCCTTTAATAGCCAGATTATTGGATTCACTGCCGCAGCTTGTAAAGATAATCTCCTCTGGATTGGCTCCGATCAGCGCAGCTATATCCTTGCGTGACTCATCCAGGGCCTGCCTCGGCCTATTTCCAAACATATGCCTACTTAAAGGGTTGCCTATATCATCGGATAAATAAGGCTGCATTGCCTCTCTTACCTCTGGCAAAACCTGCGAACAGGCTAAATGGTCAAAGTTAATCTTTCTCATTTTTTCTATTCTGGTTTTTTTGAAATAGTTGTCTAATGCGGCCTTGAGCGCATCCTCTGCAAGCACTGAGCATCTGTCTTTTGCACATAAGAGACAAAGATGCCTTCCTCGTTCTTATTCATGGATAAAAGCCTGTTATTCGTCTCTCTACACCATGCAGGCAGGTCATCCAGTACCCCGGGGTCATCGGCTAAAAGCTCGATTACTTCATTCAACCTGACATTCTCCAGTTCTAACTTTAGTTTTACAACAGGTATGGGGCAGAATAGTCCTACGGCGTCTACACTTGAAGCTATTCTAACTCTTTTCCCGCAGATTTCAACTTCCCTCATCAAATAAAAATGATCTGGTAATCAGAGATTTCTGTCAAAAAAGTCGTTATACCCATGCTTTTATCAACTTCATCGATTAACTCATCGCGGGCAATATTTAAAAGCCCCATAGAACTGGTGCAGGCATAAAATTTTGCGCCCATCCTCTTGGCCTGGCTGAAAAGCTCTTGAACCTTTACCATATGGCCTTCCTTTATATTCTTTTCCAAAAGCCCCTTGTGCTTCAGGGCCTCCTTATCAAGCTCAAAGGCATATTTGTTTTCTTTTTTAAGATAGCCAAGTGCCCAATATGAAAAGAATAACCTCACATCCCTGCCTAAGGCCGAGGCAGCAAGGCCAATAGACAGGCCATGATAGAGGCGGTCAAAGGATGCGGTATGAAGAACTATCCCTAAGCCCTTTTTGTCCATTTTTAAATTAGCCTCACTGCGTTCGGCTAATTGATTACGCAGATTATCGGCTTATAAGATGCTATATAAGATTACACAGATAAAGACATAGGAAGACAATCTGTGTAATCTGCTTTTAAAATCTGTGTAATCATATTATTGAATTTCCATATAATTAATTCTGAGATCCTTCGTAGCCCTTGACATCTTCGATATCAAGGGCTCCTCAGGATGAGCAGTCGGACAGGTAAAAAAACTTCCGACTGCTCACTTTCTTCTTATCTTTTCTGCCCAGTCTAAAAGAGAGACACTGGCCTTTCTGGCTGCAATAAATCTCTCTGCAAACCCTTCAAGCTCTTTGGGATCAAGTCTCTCTGAGAGTATCGCAAGACCGTCGCAATTGGCGACATGGACCAGAAGCGCCCTGGCTGCATTTGCTGCCTCGGTTGCCTCCTCATCGGTAAGAATATCTTTTTGCAGCAATGTTGCGCAGGTCTTAGCAGTATCAATAACCCCGTCATGTTCAGAAAGCAGCTGGTCAACATATTCTCCCAGGAACACCTTGAGTGCAGGATATAAGGTCTCTTCCTCATAGCGAAAGTGCGGCCCAACCAATGTGTTTAAGTTGTCCAGGATTTGACGTGCCTTTTTGACATCCTTTGCCTTTAAGGCCTCGATTATATCCAGGAGCCCATCCCTTACTTTCCTGTGGTCCTCTCGAAATTCTGCTATAGGATCTATTTTATTAACCATCCTTATCCTCCCCTTTCTTTAATGATTCCTTGGTATTTTCTTAATTACACAAAATAAGCATTGCAGAAAATGTGAAATTAACCTTCCATGAATCTCCGCCTTAATTCCTCCTCATCATATCTATCAAACTTTCTAGCTATAAATGCCATGTCATCGCAGTCGTTAATAAATTTAGAAATCTCGGGAAGCGTAGCCAGGATATCTGACATCTTATCCTTACTTAATCGACCATCATTCAACGCTGTCCTTGATTCAGACACAAACTTTCTCAATCTTTCGTGCTCGCCTTGCAGTCTTTCTGTCATCTCCCTCACCAGCCGCCGTATCCTCGGGTACAGGTAGGTCTGTTCAAAATTGAAATGCCGTCTAGCTATATTGTCTATATCAGAGATAATCTTTTTAGCCTTGTCAGGATTTGACATACCTACTGCCTTACGCAAGGAAGTCACCAACTTCAATAGTTCTCTGTGCTGTTCTTGAAATTCATCCAAAAAATTTTTATTTTCTGCCATTTTCTATCCTCTCCTTTTAACAGACTTCAAAATGAATTTCATTCTTCGAAGGTGGTCTAGGGTTTCCTAAGATTTTATCCCCCAGCTCCTTCCGCAGCGTCTTTAAAAACGAATCCCATTTCTCCGGGATCTGCAGTATAACTCCTATCCTGGTTCTGCCATATTCTTTTCCGTTTTCCTCATACCATTTTGTTACACTCTCAATAAATCCAGACACATCTTCATCAGAAATAAACTCGGCAATCTTATGCCCTGAAATAGGATGTCTTCCGTGCCTCCCTCCTATCCGCACAATCCATCCTTTAATCTTTTCCTGCCAGCTGTCTGTGGGGCAGGCGCGTATGCAGTCGCCGCAATATAGACACCTCTCAGGGTCATATATAGGCCTGCCTGTCTCTACATCGCTTTCAATAGCCCCTTCCCTGCAGGCCTTTGAGCAGATGCGGCAGCCAGTGCACGTTTCTTCGTCCCATTCAGGTCTTACAGCCCCCTGGAACCCTAAATCATTCTCGTTTGTCCTTGCGCAGTCTATTGGGCAGCCTGAAAAAGAAATCTTAAACTTGTGAGGCATTCCCTGACCAAAATATTTCTCATCCACTAACCTTACCATCTTCTGAGTATCCATAAGGCCGTTAGGGTTATATTCACAACCAGAACAGGCAGTAGGAACTCTTATCCGAGGACCGCAAGATGCCACTTTCTGGCCTGCCCCACCCAATTCCTCATAAATAAATTTAAACTTATGGTAATCTACATAAGGCAGCTCAATAGACTGCCTGAAGGATAGATGCACATAATCGCCAGCATATTTCTTTGCGACCTCTACAATCTTCTCTAACTTTGACAGCGGAACTCTACCTCCGGGACAACGTAGCCGAACTGTAAACATATCCTTTTGCCTTTGTTTAATCAAGCCGCCTGATTTTAAAGCATTAAAGTCAATCACTCCTTTTTTACCTTCGATCTCTGTATCCACGCTTATCTTATCGCCCTTATCTTCTATAAACTTATCTGCCATTTTGCTACCCTCCCTTTCTTATAAGGAGCCTAAAACTCTTATCAGTCAGTTTTTCAACCTTTATAATCCTGTGTCCTTCTTCCTTAATAGAGCGAGGCACATTCTGCATCGGCTCTCCATCGTCTAAAATCAGTTCAAGGACCTGCCCATCCTGCATCTCTTCTAATTTTAACTTTGTCTTGACAAAATTTATCGGACACAACACGCCTTTCAAATTCAAGCTTCCGTCAATATTTATCTCTGTCATTTTAATGTTTATGTTTATATCTTTTTGGGGTTCTATAAAACTTACCCGTCCGTCTAAAACACATCCTTTTATGCCGGGTTCGCATTTCCTTTTTAGTCTGTCACAAAAATCATCTATCTGGTAGGGGCAGACCCAGCTCATTTCGTCTTATTGAGAAATTCGCAAAGGGCGCTTGCATTATTTTTCTCTTTCTCTTTGTCAGCCGGGGTGGCTTTTGAGGATATTAGTTTTAGAGCCATCCCTTCTTTTGCCAGTATTTATACTCCTCAAGCCATTCGTTTTTCTGGGATTCCATAACCCCTTTAAAAAAATCCCTGAATCCCTTTATCCGGCCAATCTGCTCCGGATATTCTCTCTTTTCTTTAATAGCCGTCACCACATCTATGCCTAATTTTCGAGCCTCCTTCTTACATCTCTTATTCACCGGCGCCTTTGCAGAAACGCCGCCTACATATTGACTGCCGGTTATAAGAAAATAGTCCTGTATAAAATCTAAAACCTCTTCGCCTCTCCCCCCGCCTGAAGTTACAATCGCACAGGCATATTTTCCTAACAGTCTCTGGCAGTGTATAAAATGAGAAGAGCGGTCCATCACAGCCTTAAGAGAGGCAGTTACGCTCCTTATATACACAGGAGTGGCAAATATGAGCCCATCAGACTCAAGAATTTTATCCAAAAGTCCAAAGACATCATCATCTATTATGCAGCCTGTCTTTTTATGGCAATGGTCGCAGGCCAGACAAAATTCTATTTTTAAATCTGGCAGCTGAACCAGCCCTGTCCTTACTCCTGACTTTTCTATCGATGACAGGGCTTCTTTAAGCAAGGAGAGGCTCTCGCTCTCTTCTTTTCTCGGACTGGCTGATATCCCCAGGATTTTCATTTTGCTGGTCCTATTTATCCTATAACCTCAGGCCTTCTTTATCTGCATGTTCGGCCCGGCGGACAATCCCTGTAAAATTTTCGCTAAATTTTGACATCTCCATTGATACCTTGCCTTTTCGATTAAACAGC
>CAYZNX010000008.1:0-7925 GCA_964479825.1 uncultured Planctomycetia bacterium
TCCCTGATATGCCTGTGATGGCGGCTGTGCCGGACACGCTGGATGCAGGGAGGTTCGTAAGGCCAGAGCCGTCGCCATGAAACAGTGTCGTAGAATTAGTAACAGCGCTGCTTGTGGTAGGCACATATATCCCCTGTGAATCAGACTGTCTTAATTGCGCGCCCCAGACCTTTATCGTGTCATAACCAGTGCCGCCATAAAACAGGATCCTTACTGAAAGTGTAGTGTCAGTGCCTGAGGTGGTAATGCTGGTTCGGAATCTCCGCCAATTAGTAGTGTTGTAAAGGTCTGCGTATGCATAGCTGGGCCAGTTCCACCAGCCTGACTGAGTATCTGTCTTTAATAGCAGGTAACCGTAATTCTGTGTATCAGCCTTTAAGTAACAACTGAACGTATAAGTAGTGTTAGGTAATACCGAAACAGTCTGAGTTATCTCTGCAGTTGTTGTATCCTGTAATCTGCAGGCTGTTGAATTGCCGTCAGGTGCTGTATGGCCGGTTGTAACTGTTACGTTGGCGCTCTTTACCCATGCGCTGTTCGTGAAATCCTGGGAGTATGTCAGTAGATTGTCGCTCTTCCCGACGCCGCCGTAAAACGACATGATATCCCCGTATATGCCGCCGTCAGCTTCTATAACTCCTTTCACATACGCGTCCGAAGTAGTCCACGCGTAATCTGGAACATCAACACTTGCGCTTCCGGAATAACCATATAATCTGCCAATAAATAAAGCTGGCGACCTCCAGCTGGATGTGCTCATCTCATATGAATCCATGCCAATAGGACGGTTAAATGTAAACGTGCCAGATGAAGTATTTAAAGGCCTGAAACTTATTTCTCCTGCGCCGCCGCCGTAGGTATTGTAATAATACCCACCGTATGAATACGCATCATAAAACCCTCCAAAATTCACGTCAGGTTCGCCAAATACAATTCTTGGATAACGATAGTAATTCATTCCATATCCTGTATTGTATGGGTCTATGTCAGCGCCAATAGCTAAGCTTCCGCCAATAACCTGGTCGCCTGTGTCAAATACAGGTGACGGCCCATATTCCAGGGCTAATTTTCCTTCAACAAGCGTTACGCCATCGTAATAAACAGCATATGTGCTCATTTTATTGGGATCTGGAATGCCATTTGTCCCTTCTGAGCCATAGAGATATACCTTGAGGGTTGTTGCAGTTAAAGGCACGCTATAAGTAAATGAAAAATTCTGCCAGGCCGTGGTTAACGCTATGTTGTTTACTGCTGTCGCATCCATATTAGAAGCATTTGTACCTATGCCTATAGAAGCAGTAGTTGTGCCTGTATCGCATCTTGCCCAAACTGAAAGCGTAACATTACTGCCTTTAAGCCTATCCCAGTTGGAGATGTAATATGCCTTAAACGCTGTCTGGGTATTGGAACTATCGTAGAGGTAAAGAGATTTAGTCCCAAATTTAGCATATGACATCGTAGTGTAAGCCCCGCCATACCACGCTGAATACCAGCCAGGCGTAGCCCATGATTCAAAACTTCCGCCGCGCACTAAGTTCTGGAATTGCTGTTTTAATTTACCGCCTGTGAATGAAAATTCGCCAGTGGTCATATCAAATTCCAGTGATTTAGCGCTCGCGCCTGTGCCAAACTGTATGGTCGCAGGGCTTCCGCCGCGCGATATTATGTGGTCTGCTATAATATCTCCTGCTATGTCGAGTTTTTGTGATGGCACAGTCGAACCGATACCGACATTGCCTGATACAGTCGCTAAGTTAACGCCGTCTGAAAATGTTTTATTAGTCAGGGTCTGCGTGTCTGATGTTCCGACTATGGCGCCTGAGACGCCGTGAGTCGTAGTCAATGCAGCGTGTGTTGAGATGTCAGAGTCTATTTCTGCAGAGATACTGGTTGCGTCAGCACTGGTTCTTTCAAGCGAGGCCCAATACACTTCGTCAGAACCGGCTGAGTGGTGCGTGGAAGCGTGCGCAGCTGGCGCAAGGCCTGTATGAGTATGCAGTGTGGTTTCGCCAGCGTCAGTGAGGTCAGTTACATCAGTTGCTGTCAAGTCATCGCTTGCTCCTGCACCCAGGTCTATAGTGCCGCCGCTCACTGTGATGTTCCCGTCTATCTGTAATGCTCCTGCCTGATTTAATGACGCGATTTCGTTTGTGCCGGTATTGTCAAAGATTGAGAGCTTGTAGGTGGTAGCATCAGCAATATCCATCTTCATGGACATGTCTAATTCTGTATTCGTATCTGTAGCATCTGCGAAGAAATTGCCGCGCAAGATGATATTGCCTGAATCTGATGCGAGATCTCCGACGGTATTTACGTCGCCTACTGTGGTATTATCAATGATTAAATCAGACGGAGTGGCTGTGGCTATTGTCAGGGTGCCTGCCATTACGTCGCTGGCATTATTTAATAGATAGTCAGTGTGCGCCTGTGAATTATTCTGCGAATGCGTGTAGGCGGTCTCAAAATTGGTCTCCTGCGTCAGGGTAATAATGGCATTGGTTGCGCCATCGCCTATATCATCAGCGCTGACCTGACCTGCACCTGTGCCCCAGTCAATATGCGTGTCTTTTACATTGTCCACGCCTGCAGTCTTTAAGGCGAGTGGGTCTGATTCTGCTGCTAATGCTCCTACATCTGAAGCAGATAAATTTACACCGCCTATTTTATACGCTGTCCCTGCTGGAATATTTATTCCCACAAATGTATCTGTCGGCCCAGCCTGGCCTGTTATATTCAAGAGATTATTTGTAGCGTCATATGTAAGATTCACATCCCCGCTTCCACCCTCAATGCTGAACCCTGCGCCTTGCGCTGGCTCTGTTGAGGCTGGGAGTGAGTCTAGTAAGTCTGTATCAACTCCAAAAGTAGTATTTGTAGTTCCGCTCATGCTGGTTGCGCCAGATAGATTTGTAGCAGTTAAGGTGCCTGAAATCTCTACATCGTTATTTATCGAAAATTTGTCTTGATTTCTATCCCAGAGTATTGAGGCTGAACCAACTCCACTCCCAAAATTAATGGAACGGCTTGTTGCCGTGTTAGGAGAATCAATGGCAAATGACGCAGCCCTGTTAGAAGCTGCATTCAATATACCGCCATCTGCAGACGATGAATGTGCATGCTCAGTTATGCTTGCCCCTGTTCCAGGATGAACTCCGAATCCCCATGTATCGCCAACTAATCCGCCTGTAATATAGAGATCTGAAAGCCGTGTCGCTGGGTCATTTGCCATAGGATTTTCTGAAAATTGCACACGCACGCCTTCAGTTCCTATCAGCTGGTCTGCGGTCGACATAGTCATAGACGGATTCCAAATCAGATTCCCATTTGCATCATAAGAACCATCAGACCATTTAAATGTACCGCCTGGAGCAGATCCTGCTGTCCCTGTTGTAACTACCTGCACCTTGTAAAACTTCTCCTGAGCCCCTGTGTAATTACCGCTTGTATTTACGCTCAAGCCTCCAGAGTTTGTTACACCATTGTTCCACTCTTGCCAGGCCGGGTCTATTACGCTCGGCGTTGATGCTAATCTGACCAGGTCACTTATAGAAATTCTATTCCCAGCATCCTCAAATATCAATTTGTTATATGAAGGTGACCACGGGTCAGGGTCTTTGAAAATCCTTGTAGTACTTGCAGTATATGCAGCTGTTGTGCCATAACTATCATATCCTGCAACTGAGTCTATCCTCGTAGCAAAGAAATCCCATCTATCACCAGAGATGCCGCCTGTGGTAGAGCCGAATCTCACTTTCACACCTGTGGTCCCAAGTGTAATATCAGTAGTAGCTACATTTATTGCAACATTATTATTTCCTACGACATAGCCTGAACCTGTGCCATCATCATAATACCATTTGAACTGATTCGGCGTGCCTGCACTTGTAATCTGCACATAAAAATTCGTAAATTGCGTACTGCCTGTATAATTGCCGCTTGTAAATAGAGAAAGGCTTCCAATGGTGCCTTCTGAATTATAAGGCCCGATTGGCGGGTTTATGCCGCCAAATCCTGCAAATCCACCTTTCTGGCCTGTAAAACCAGGGTCATCTGTAAAGAATTCCACGCCACGGGTTCGGACAAATTTATCAACAGAAAGAATTCCGCCTTTCTCATCGCTTGCCCTGCCAATCCTCAGAGCGCCATATATTGTCTGGTCGCCTGAGTCTGTAATTGTGCCTGCCTGATATTCTGGAACAGATTTACCTGCAACAATCTGAGCCGAATCAAACAAAACTGTTCCGGCTGCCTCTGCCTGGTCAGTGCTTCGCGCTATAAGGTGGAGCTCAACAGATGTTGCCATTTCATCTGTTATAAACTGTCCCTTAAACGTAGTAAATGTAGAGGCATTGGTTGTGGTTGCTTCCAATGGCCTGAATGCGCATGAAATCGGAACTCCGCTACTATGGCTCCGCGCTGTTGTGCCATTTATTCCCCTTGTAATGCCTGTAACACTATCTGCGCTCTTCCCTGTATAAGAAATCTGTTCTGCATTAGCTGTATCCGGCTCTATCCACAAAAATCCATTTGAAGGAAGCCGTGCTATACTTCCTGCCGTTGCCTCAGTAATATTAATTGTTGAAGTAGAAGGAGTAATATTTCCATTCAAGGTCAGGCCTGTAATATTCAATTCATTTACAATATCGACGATACCTTTTGTAGCAGTTGCAGAGTTTGGGTCCACCCTTATATCAATTCCTACGCTATAAACCTTGAGAGGTTCTAAGCCTGAGATTGTCTGTTTGAGCTCTCCATCTTTACCAGTTCCAATGTTCTCCACATCAGAACCACTCATTACATCTTTTATCCTGACTGAACTCACCCCTTGTGTATAATCCTGAGTATAACTTGTCGCAGCCACACTATAACCTGATTTAAAAGACATAGGCGCGTTCTGAAACACATCTCCACCTACCCAGTTCCACTCATCTGGCTCAAAATTATTCCATCCACCTTCATACCCATATGTGACATCCCTCGTTCCGCCCATCGTAGTATCAAAGGTTCCTGTAGCATATCTTGGGTCTAAATCATGAAATGCCTGAAACGCGCTAAAGGCCTCAAATGAACTATTTTTTATTAAATTTTTAAACTGCTGGGCGAATACACCGCCTGAGAATGAAAACTGATCAGCGGAAGGGTCATACGTAAAGTCCTGTGATTTTGAAATAACGCCGTCTGAATCTTTTTCTATAAAAGTTATACCTGTCGGTGAGGATGCTTCTACCTGTAATGGCGCTGAAAAAGTAAACTTGCCTTTTGTGCCGAGTGTTGGGTCATAGCCCATTACTTCCCAGTCATCTGTCGCGTTTCTGCCGAAATAAATTTTGGCTGCGCTGTTCTGTGCGCCTGCAGTCAAACTCTCTGCAATCGCTAAGGCATAGTCCCCACTCCCAAGGTCAAAAAACATCCTGCCGCTTGGGTCCACATAAGTCAAAAGATTACTGCTTGAATCCCTGAATTCTAAAAGATTGTCTGATTGAGAAGATGCGCCTTTTAATATTAAGGGTGTGACAGTTGCAGCTGTAGGTTGAATCGTCTGATCACTTGAAGCCGCGGTCAAGACTACGCCTGAAGTAATACCAGTTGCAGTGTGCGTATGGAGCGTGTCTGCATTTGAAGCGTCTGTAAGGGTAGTCAAGTTCGCAGCTGTTCCAGTATATCCATCTACTTTATTCAGTTCACTAGCTGTTGCAGTAACCTGAGTCCCGCCTATATAAAAACTTGTGGTATTTGTTGCGCCAGATACATTGAGTTTGTATGTACCTGTCGAGGTCGTGCCAATGCCGACATTGTCTGTCGCGGTCAAAAGATACACACCTGTCCCGCCGTCTGTCCAGCCCCCTGCTGATGCAGGTGTAATATCATCTGCGTAGGCCTTTGTTACTGCATCTGTGCTTGCAGTAGGAGTGGCAAGATTTGTTATTCTATTGCTG
Organism: uncultured Planctomycetia bacterium; assembly: GCA_964479825.1. Taxonomy (GTDB): domain Bacteria; phylum Omnitrophota; class Gorgyraeia; order Gorgyraeales; family Gorgyraeaceae; genus CAYZNX01. Next base: position 5,937 of record CAYZNX010000008.1, read on the forward strand.
CCCATATTTAACGTGCCTGAAGCAGTAATATTACCTGAATCAGCTATTAGAAACTCACTGGTGCCGCCTACTTGAAGGTCTATCAGGTAGACATTGTTCCAGCCAGTTTTATCTGTCTCGGTGAGGTTGAGCTTAATCCCGCGGTATGTGTCTGAACCGCCTGCTGCGCCACTATCATTGAGGGTCTGTGCAATGCTCAGGCTATAGTTGTCTGTTGAGCCTGAAGTGAGGGCTGACGGCGTTATGTCTGTAATGTCTGCGATAGTCAAGGCGCCTCCAGAGTCTGAGATATTGCCCTGTAAATCCGATGTCCCAGTTACAACTAAATTATCGCCTATAGTAAAGTCGCCGGCCGAGTCAGATACATTGCCCTGCAGGTCTGAAGTGCCTGTCACAGTGAGGCTTGACAGAGTAGATGCGCCAAGCGTTGTGGAGCCAGATGAACTGACATTGCCGTAAATGGTGCCGTCAACCTCAAGGTCGCCCTGCACGTAGAGCTCGCCTGATGAAAGCGCGTAGGCATTCGCAGTGGCAGTGCCAATCAAAACCCTGCCTCCAGTGAACTGCGCAGCCGGCCCTGTCGAGGCCTGAGCTACATCAAGAGCCGCAGACGTGCCAGAGTAATCCAGGTCTATATTTGAGTTCATGTCTAAGGCGCCGGATAGAGTCGTAGTGCCGCTCACAGTCAAGTTGCCTGTTACATCCAGGCCGTTATTCGCGTCAACATTGCCTCCGAATGTAACCTGGTTAGACGAGCCTGTCTGAGTTAAGGCGTCTGCGATAGTAACTGCGCCGCTCGAGTTAGAAATATTTCCTCTGAGGTCCGAGGTCCCTGTTATGACAACATTTGTAAATGTGTTGGTGCCGGTTGTAGACGAGAGATTGCCGTATATGGTTCCGCTGACAGTCAAATCTTTAGCAACTGTCACATTGCCTGTGGCATTGTCAACCAACACCCAGTTTGTCGTGCCGTCTGTGATCTTGAAATCCCCTGAGGTAGAGTCTATAGTCATTACAATATTGCCTGTGCCTGTGGGATTTATCTCAATATTTTCGTTTGCGCCTGCTGTAATGACGCCGCTTGTAATTGTAAGGTCTCCTGTAAGCGTCGTATCAGCGTCGCTTCTCAAAAATTGTGAAGCGTCATATCCATCTAATTTATCTGCATTGATTGCATACGCAACCGCAGTAAGCCGCTGCCTTGGGGTCATCTCGCCGTCTGACTCTACCTCCACAGAGTACCAGTAAGGTACATTAAAATTCAGGCTATCAAGCACAGTCGTGTTGCCAAGGAGTATACTAAACACGCCTCTCGTGACAGTCACAGATTGTGTCTCTGTCCAGAGAGCTGTCCCTCCTGTCTCTGCATTATAAATCCTCACAGTGATAGAGACATCCCCTGTTACAGGATTATCATTAGCATCCGTAAGTTTGCCTTGGTAGTTTATATACCGTGGTATAGCAGCCTGCGCCCACGGCGGCGCAACTGCAAGAAATCCTAAGATAAATATAAGCACTATACTTGTCATTGCGAGGCACCGTAGGTACCGAAGCAATCTCTTGTTCGTAACTCTCCTTGTGACCATTTTAACCGCCCCCTTAATCACCTTAACTTCACAAAACGTGCATTGCACGTTTTGTGAAGTTAAGGATTGCATTAAAGTTCCTCACTCCTTCTTTCTCCACCAGTCTCTCCACTTGATAGCACTGGAATAGCTCCAGGTAAAAGTTTCCAACGCTTACTAATCATCTCACCCGATCTTCCCCCTCTCCCTTCAGGGGAGAGGGTAGGGGTGAGGGGAGTTTTTGCTTCTGCAACTAAACTCACTACCTGCTTAATATTTCGAGTGCTTGTGTAAACCACAAACACAGCCGTAGCCAAAACAAAAAACGCTACGGCTGTCAAAACCATAGCATCATATCTAACCCGTCTCGCAGGAACCCAGCCTTTAGGCTGTCGCTTTTCCATGTCATTGCGAGGCTGTGAAA
>CAYZNX010000008.1:7935-17446 GCA_964479825.1 uncultured Planctomycetia bacterium
TTTAGGCTGTCTCTCTTCCGCTTCTCTGTCATTGCGATCCGCCCCAGGCGGAGAAGCAATCTCCTGGCCCCCAGCAATATTGTTCGAGCGACCCTTGACATCGGAGATGTCAAGGGGAGTCGAGAACCCGCTTCCCAGTACTAACCTCCTCAACTCCTCCATCCCTGCAAAATTTCTATTCAACCTGTAATATTTTAAATTAGCCTCTTCTTCTGTCACTAAAATACCTATCTTCACTAATTTCAAAAGCTGTCTCCTCAACGGACTAAGTGACTCGTCTAACATCCTTTCTAACTCCCTTAAGTAATATCTATTATCTGTATGAGTGAGAAATAAATTAAGAAGTTTTGCCCGAGTCTTTGATGTCACTATCTTCTCAATCATCTCTCTCTCCTTTTTCTCTTTCCCTCTCCCCTCTGGGGAGAGGGTCGGGGTGAGGGGTATTTGAAACATTCGTGCCCTTTTAGGGCACAATCAAGACAAATAAAAAAGCTCATTCTTCCACCGAAGAATGAGCTTTAAACTTTACGCCATCTTACCCTTTTGGCAGCTGACAACCATAAGTTCAGTCGAACTTTTAGGCTCTAAAGCTTTGTGCCCCACTCTTTCGAATGGTTTACCCTTATCACTGGGATTTATATATCCAAATTGTCTCTGATATAAGTTTATCACATGTGCCCCTTCTTGTCAAGGCACACTCCTTTTTTTCCTTAACTTCACATTTTAAGCAATGCTTATTTTGTGAAGTTAAGGTACAATCTAAAATCCTACGATTTTAAATGGTTTTAACTAGTCAAAAGTATATCACCTCTGAAACCAATTGTCAATATATTGTGGATATTTTTTAGAAAGATACTATAAGTATAGCTAATTTCAATATGTTGTGTCAAATTAAGTTATACACACAATTAGTCCAAGTAGTATTTTATGCTACAAGTAAATCCAAGTAACCCCTAATTTCACATTTTCTGCAATGCTTATTTTGTGAAGTTAAGCAGGTTATTAATGTCAGGGGGATTGTTTGATGAAAACTCCATGGGTATGTTTTTTGTGGGATGCGTGAAACTGATTGTTTTTGCGTGCAGTGCCTGTCTTGATAGACCCTGTATTTCAGGCCCATTGTAGAGAACGTCACCTAACAGAGGATGACCGATAGATGCTAAGTGAATGCGAATCTGGTGCGTGCGGCCTGTCTTTGGCTTTACCTCAAGAACCGTATAATTTGTTTTTTTATTTCTTTTTATGACCCGATAAAAGGTAATAGCTTCTTTCCCATTTTCGTCATCGACAGCCATTCTCCTCCTATCTTTCTTGTCGTGTGAAATAGGGGCGTCAATAATCCCTTCGTCTAAATCAACTATGCCTTTTACAACCGCAATATATTTTTTTTCAATGGTTCTATTCTTTAATTGCCTTGATAATCTTCTGTGCGCCGGCCCTGTCTTTGCAACGAGCATTACCCCAGAGGTATCCTTGTCAAGACGATGCACAATACCAGGCCTCATTAGCCGTCGTTCATCCTTCGTCGTTCGTGGTTCGTTATACTCTGTCAAAAATCCTGGATAATTTAAAAGCGCATTTACTAATGTCCCGGAATAATTTCCACAGGCAGGATGCACTACCATCCCTGCGGGCTTATTTACAACAAGGATATCGTCATCCTCATAAATGATATCAAGCGGCAGCCCTTCAGGCCTCGGCATTCTCTTATCATGTTCCTCATCAGCTATATCAACTAATCTCTCAAAATTTACCTGTATCCTCTCATCTCTCTTTACCTTGTGTCCTGGCTTCACAGTAGAGCCATTTAATAATATATCGCCTCTTTCAATCATTCCCTGAATCAGAGTTCTCGAGACCTCGAGTTCTGGCCTCAAACTAACCAGATATTTCGTAGCTATATTATCCAGCCTCTTACCTGCATCCTCTAATTTTACATTCAATTCCTTCATATCCATTTATTATAATATAAATTGTATTATACTAACAACAAATTTTAGGCAGCGCTTCATAATCGCCTTTATGACAGGCCTGTCTTTAATGAATTCTGCTATGGACGGGCTGAAGGCATAATAAAGGTCAACCAACCTCTTCCCGGCATTATCCCGCAATAGATATCTATCCCTGAAGTCACGCAATATCGCTACCTCTGCAGACATCGGCGAACCAAAGACAGCTGTCGCAATAAAGCAGTCCGTATTTACCTCGCTGGAAGAAACATTATCAGTGTCAACTTCAAAACCTGCCAGACCGAAAATACTAAAGTGATTTGTCTGTGCCCTAACCAGATTCTCTTTGGGAAAGGCCAGGGAATCAGACAGAACCTTCCATTCATTATCTGCCTCATCAAGCCAATAGACATCCAGCGTCAGCTCATCAATATTTTTACCGTCTACAATTCCATTATCGTCTTCATCAAGATACGGTATAGTGATAGATATTTCCTTTGAAAATGCATCGCTATGGCGCTCAAATTTATACTCTCTGTACTCTCCTGCAGGAATAAGATTATCCCGCGCAGTTAAACTAATATCTTTCTCTATCTCCCATCGGTCTAACTTCTTTACATTAATAAAATCGTCCTTATCTAATACACCGGCTGGCAAAATAAGAGACGTCCCATCTGAAAGTTCAATCCTATCTATCCTATCCCTGGAGACATCCTTCTTCTTTTTTAAGATTGGGGTGTCGAGGCTCATTAAGTCTCCAATGTCTCTCTTTCCATTAGTAACATAAATAGTCTCAGTAGCTACACTGGCAAAACTATTATCATCATTGCTTCTTGCCTCAACCTCTGCAATATAAAGGCCGGCATCATAGTATGTAAACTCTGCCTCTGGCAAATTAGTCACCAAGTCATAAGCACCGTCCCCATCAAAATCCCAAAAATAATTAACCTCTACCCCTAAATCAGCGTCCAAAGAGAACTGCACAGTAAAAGGCGCTTTTCCTTTTTTGTCTTTGACAATAATCCTTGAACTACTAATCTCCTCGATGTCTGACACGCTGAGCCTTATCTCCCTTCTGCAATTTACAGAGACGTTGGTTACATCTGTTATTCGCAAGGTTGGGTTATAAACCCCTGGTTGAGAATATGTATATCTCGTCACTGGAGAACTGATAGATGTAAAATCGAAAATTCCGTCGCCTTCAAAATCCCATTGATATTTTTGTATCCTACTCTTTGCATCTATAACGGCGTCAAAATCTACCTCTATTGGAACATTGCCTTTGTCGTCTGAAATTATCGGCTCGGCACGTAAAAAAACAAGCGGGTCCACCACTTCGATTTCAACCCTCTGCGAATCGCTTAATCCTGCTGAATTAGTTACTTTCAATTCTGCTTTATAAATGCCTGGCTCGCCATAGGTCGTAATTATTTCCCCGGACCCTGCAGAATAAACCTCATATACCCCATTGCCGTCAAAATCCCACTCATATCTGCAAATCTCCGTCGGAGAAAAAACACTGCTCTTAAAATAAACCTTATACGGGGCAGTGCCCTTCCTCGGGCCGGCCTCTAAATGGACTTTAGGCGCCGCGGGATTCCTCTCTACATTAATACTGACCGTATGAATCTTCACATTGCCTTCGCTGTCTGTCAGACGAAGAGATGCTGGGAAGTTCCCTTCGCCAGTATATATAAATATGGCATCGCCTGACCCTAAAGAACTAAAATCATAGACGCCCCTGCCGTCAAAATCCCACTCATATCTAACTATCTCGCTATTTGTATTAACACTGTCTGCGCTAAAATGCACCTCTAAAGGTGCCATGCCGGCCAATGGTTCTGCAAGGGCCTTTAGTCTGGGTGGCACGGTCACGGCGCTTGAGACAATTATCCTTACCCTCTCAAGGGCACTGTCTTTTCCATCGCTAACCGTAAATGTTACAAAATATTCACCGACCTGGCTATTGTCAGGTTTCCACGAGAATATCTTAGAGTCGGAATTAAAACCTGCCCCAGCAGGCAGTCCGTCTGCGGTATAAAAAAGTTTATCGCCATCTATATCTTGTGCCTCTATGTCAAATTCCAATATCTTGCCCGCAGCCGTCCTCTTCTCACCTATAGTAAACAATATGGGTGAATGATTTGGCTTAGGTTTAGGCACAATCATAAAACCACGGCCTTCTGATTCACTCTGCGTGCCATCAAAAAAAAGCACGCCTTGCACTCTATGCTGGCCTATTTTATTCTCATCTATGCTAAAGTAATATTCAGTATAACCATCTATGTCTACTGCCTGTTCCCTGACGACCTCGCCATCTAAAAATATTTTCAAGTCTCCTTTTAATGGGAAGCTTGAAAAGCAGCCTGCGGCCAACTTTACAACATCACCTTCAACATATTCCTTTTTATCAAGGCGTATATCAACCCTGGCCTCATCCCCGACATCAAAAAATATAGACCCTTGCGCTGCCACAGTTTCTTCATGGGAAAACTTGTATATAATCCTGTAAAGCCCTGACTCTATAAATTCCGGCTCAACTTTCTTCTCTACGACATTCATGCCAATATCTAAATCTATATCCTCGTCTATAAGCCTGGTGGCCGTAGAGTCCGGGCTTATTAAATCCGCGCTTAATCCGATAGAAATTTTTTCTTTAGAATTAACCTTCCAATTAAAAAAGACTGATTCTCCCTTGCTGTAACTCCCTTTATCGCAACCTGCCTCAACCACATTTATGAGTACCGTTGGAACGTCCGCCTCTTTTATGGGAAAAGAATTCAAATATATGGCCTTGCCTGAAGAAAAATATATTCCGTAATAAATTTTATCCTGGCCAGTTACATCTGGGATAACAAAAAGCAGCTCTTTATCTTTTTTCAAGGTAAAATCTCTTCTCGCTTCAAAACTGCCGCATCTCGCTTCCGCAAAAAGAACTGCCTCGCCCGATGACCCTTGATCCTCAAGCGCAATCTTAAAAATTCCGTTTTCATATGACGCCTTGACTTCAAGTCTTATGCCGAGTATCATAAAATTTATAGTGTTCTCTTCCCCTTCATATATATATTCTGCATGATACACGCCCTCCTCCATATCCTGCGGGACAGAGAATTCAAATACTAATTCCTTCTCAGTGTCTGGTTCTAATACCTCTGAAATACTGTGGCTGAATAAATCAGAGAATTTAAAATCTACCTTGCATCTCCCGCTGGCATCCCCTTGATTTCTAACCTTAAATCTAAACTCAGCCTTTTCTCCTGCATTGACCTTTGCATCTTTATCCCCTAAGTATGAAAGCGAGATGCGGGAAGAAGGCACAGGGTCCGGCGGCATATCTCCGAATGCGGTTATATAGAATCTCTCAAGTACCTGGGCATTCTTTTCTGGGACCAAAGACTTTAAGGCAGCCTGAAGGTAATATTTGCCGTCCTTTTCCATGCCTGGGATCTCTACATCAATCTTTTTAGTATGCACCACATTAGCGATATCTACTTCTCTATGGAAATACACAGGCTCTTTTTCCGAATATTCGCTATCCGGAATATATAACGCAAGAAGCCTGTATCTCAAATGCGAACTCTCGCTATTATACCTATCCTGAATTTGTATAAAGTAATTGGAAGGTTCATCTACATTAAACTCCATGGTTAAATCCTCTCCTCCAAAGCCTGCCGTAAAATAAATCCATGAGGCACGGGAGGACCTGTAGACCTTCATATAAGGCCTTATATTTGGAGGGACATCTTTTACATGTAAAACAATCTTTCCTGCATCAGGCGCAGAGAGCTTATAAAAGTCACTATCCTCTTTTGTAGCGACTGTGGCGAAATAATCTTTACCAAAATCAATAAACGTAGCGTCTTCTTTTGCATCATTCGGCTCATATCCATCAATGGTCTGAACAAAATATGTCTCAAAGATATAGTCTTCCTGAGAAGAAAAATTCGAATACCAGTCCCTTACCATAAGATAATATTTGCCGGGTATACCTATCTCAGCATCTAATGCTATCTCCTCCCCGGAAAAACCTGCCTTTTGAGAAATTATTCTATACGAGGCATCATAAATCTTTAGGGAAGGCCTGAGTCCTGCCGGCACATGCTTCATCTTGATGTAAAGGATGCCGTTTTCTTTTATATCGAATACAAAATAATCCTGATCGCCGTTTACAGGCATTGTGCAGATTAGTTTATTCCGTATATCAATACCCTGCGCAGAATCAAAATCATCGTTAGGCTCGATTTCTACTGCCTTCTTGAGGACATCGGTAGATAGATACTGTTCGAGCCTGTCGAGAACAGCATCTCCCTCGCTAACCTGAATCTCTCTTGAAACATCCTCGGGCTGTATCTCTAATCTATAGGCCCCGACCGGGACATGCCTGAATTCAAACTTACCGTCGATTGGTACGACCGCCTGCCTATCTGAGGCATCTGAGCTGGCCACCTCAAGCGGCTTTAATATTAACATAGACCCCATGTAGTCTTCTAAATCCCCGGAGAGATTCCCATATCTTGATGAAATTAGGCGTGCATCCAATTTATTATGTCCTGGCAAAATCTCCGCGGCCTTAGAAACCCTATCATATCCAGAGGCTGAAATATCCAGAGAAACTTTGCCTTTTTCAAGACCATCTAATCTATACCTGCCATCCTCGTCTGTATAGACGTTTTTTACCTTAGCCCCCTTTATCGGAATGCCGGCTTCATTTAATATCTCTCCGAATAAATAACCTTTCTCCGGGTCTCCTATCACTCTTATATCCAGGACAGCTGAATCTATTTTATCGCCTTTATTATCAATCCTTATCTTTGCTGAAATCTGTTCACCTCTCCGATAAGCGCTTTTTTCCATATCTATATCTAACAATTTAAAGAAGCCATCAGGAAGTTCAGGTTGAACTTCTAACAATGGCCCTGGGATATCTATACTCACAACCGAAGAACCGACAAGTTTATCATTTAAAAATGCGTTCAATTTTATCTTAAATATCCCGGCGCCTGCGTCAGCGGGAATCTGGAAATCCTGGTTCCAGGTCCCGCCATTTTCTTTAGTTATTGCAATTGACCTGGTGCGATAAAAAACTTGATTATTCTCTGCATCAACAACAGTTAAAATAAACAAAGGCTCAAGGTCTACCTTTGAGTTATTTGAGAGCCTTGATTGCATAAATACCTTCTGTCCCGGAATATATTCCTGTCTATCAGTAGCTATATCTATCCCTACTTCAGGCTCAAATATGTTTATACCCCTTTCGGCCCGGCCTAAGAAGTCATTCTCTGAAGAATAGAAATCCGCCCTCAGTAGGCCTGTCTCCGTTAGTGTTATTATCTTATCAAAGGAGGTAAGCGCATTACGAGGGGCATTTATCAATTCAGTAAATTTTATTTCACTATGGGTAAGGAGTGCCTTAGATTTTATCAATTCATCTCTATTGGTATTATTTTTAATATGGAAGGTAAACTGGACTTCTGAATTTGATGGATAATTCTCGCTCGGGGTTGTTATATTGAAGGTAAAATCAGGATTTTCTACAGAGCCTTCCGGCGGATGGGAATAGCAAAAATAAAATCCTTCTGTCTGCGGCTGGATGATTTCGGATAAAGAGTTGTAAAGAGTATAATCCACGCAGTAAATACCAGGATTGTTTAAGATTACACCTATTTCATATATAGGCTCATTAGAGGTCTTCTTCTCTAATATATCGCCCTCAGGAGACCTTAATAAGAACTCTATCTTACTAAAGTCCTTTGAGGGTTCGATTGATTTTCTGAAATCCTTGCCTGCTTGGTATTCTGGCAGGACTATACTATTTTTTGACCATCTAATAAGGTCCCGGATAAGATTAAGCTCTGACTGGCTTGTCTGGCCATTTGAATATCCCCAGTCTGAATAAAACACTGAGGCAATAACCTTGCCTTTTCCGAAATCATACATAAGCATTGCTGGCATAAGGTTCTTTGTCCTCCGAAGGAGCACCTTTGCGTTGTCCGGATAATCAGTGAAATATCCATCAAGCTTTATGTCAGGATAGAGTTCTGTCTGCGACGATAAAACCTGATGAAAATTTTCTATGTAGGCTGCCTTTGAATGGCAAGATACATCCTCCTGCCAGCCGTATCCTTTGAGGAGGGAAGCAGGGAGTGCATTAAAATCATATCCGTATGCTTGAGAAAAACATATAAGCGTGCCTCCGTTTCTCACGAATTCAGAAAGCTTCTTTCTGAGAATACTCGAATGAGAAAGGCCTGATAGGCCGCCAGAAGGGATTATTAATAATTTCTGTTCACTCAAGATAGAGGGATTAAATGTATGGTCTATAATGCGGACAGGTTCGCCAAGTTTCTCTATGATAAGTTTTGCGAGTTCATTGTAAAAACCATTTGCTAAGATAGCTATATCGGGGCACTCTAAATACTCCTCTGATGCCGGGATGTAGTTACCATGTAAAATCTCATTCTGTTCACTGAGCAGGCCATCCCATTTATCAATTATATCTTCTTCTGGCATGCCTTTATCTATATCCTCCTGCGCTTTTTCAAAGAGTAAAAGCGCCTCCCAGTATCTTAGCAGGTGTTTTTTGTCTTTCCTGCCTGCTATCCTCAGATAAAGGCTAAAGAGCTTGCCCGGGCTTATATCTATATTTTTTGCAAAACTCACTACATCAAATGTATCATCAGGGTGGTCAATCCCTGGCCCGGATGCAAATGCAATTATAGTTTTATCTTTGTACGGCCTATAGCGATTGAAAAATTTGCTTTCGTTTCCCTTTTTTAATTTGTCGAGCAATATCTTAATAATTAATTCGCTATTAGTAAAACTAAAATGGTCCATATCCGCGAAATATTCATAACCTATGTCATCTCGCTCTGTAATGACAGGGCTCCAGTTGCCTACTACCCAATCTTCATCATCTCCAATCCCGATAAAGGTCTTTATGCGAGGGTCGGGCCCAAGTCCTTCTATGCCTTTCAAAAAAAGACTTTCAGGGACAAGTTCTTTTCTCAAGTTTTCAGACTCCATCCTTCCACCGGGGATCCACACCCTGTTTCCTGAAAGTTCTAATGCAAATTCATAAGTGGTCATCGCCTGAACCGCAACTGACGGAGCAATGTGTCCTATATTCTTTATATTTGCAATTCTATTTGTGGAACCGTTATTAGGAGGGGCAAGTTCTATCAGTGTGTCTATGTTGTTTCGATATGGGATTAGACCAAGTCCGCGGGAATAAGATGTTACTGCGAGCGCTCCTGTAGAATGGGTTATTACGTCTGCTTTTTTATAATTGCGGTTGGGGAGGTCTTTGTTCAGGTAATCTATGCCATGGATTAGAGCTGTAGCAACATCATCTCCTAAGTCTCGCACTCCATAACCCCAGGAGTCTCCGGTGACTGGTGCGTCAAGACTATGGTCGCCATCACTATCAACTGGGTTGCCGCGCATGTCCACGACAATGACATCGTAGCCGTTACCTGTCAACTTTTTTACATAATTATTTTTCTCGCTCTGCCATGCCAAGCCACTTGAATTAAAACCATGAATTAATAATATTGGTTTTTCTC
>CAYZNX010000009.1:0-14371 GCA_964479825.1 uncultured Planctomycetia bacterium
CGCTAGATTTTTCTTGACAGGGATAGGGTTTATGTTATAATTTTGCTCTCTAACATCCAATAATTATATGAGCAGTCGGGGAGTTTTTTCGCCTGTGCGACTGCTCATCCTGAGGAGCGAAGCGACGAAGGATCTCTATGATGAATTGACCAGAGATTCTTCCCCTTCACTTCGTTCAGGGTCAGAATGAGGGGTCGCAAGACATAGAAAACACCCCGACCCCTCAGTTATATGAAGACGGCACTTATAAAGATGAGTGATATTAAACGCAAGTATTATCTTATTGATGCCGATGGAAAGATCTTAGGCCGGCTTTCTACTAAGATAGCATTACTTTTAAGCGGCAAGCACAAGATAGACTATACGCCGCACGTGGATAATGGGGATTTTGTGGTGGTCATAAATGCAGCAGGCATTGATGTAACGGGCATGAAGCCACAGCAGAAACTATATACCCATTATTCAGGTTATCCTGGCGGCTTGAAGGTAAAGAATTTAGAAACTCTTTTAAAGACCAAGCCTACAGAGGTAATACGTCATGCAGTAAAAGGCATGCTGCCTAAGAATAAGTTAAGCTCGAGGATGATTACCAGATTGAAACTTTATGCAGGGCCTGAGCATCCGCATAAGGCACAAAATCCGGAAAAGATAGACACATAAGAAAGGACAGTTTAAATGGCAGAGCAGGATATAATATGGGCGACAGGGAGGCGGAAAGAATCTGTTGCGCGTATTCGTTTGATAGCAGGGAATGGCGATATACAGGTCAACAAAAAACCTGCCGATGAATATTTTGACAGGCCTACGCTTAGGCTGCTTGTCAGACAGCCCTTAAAGGCGGTAAATCTTGCAAACAAGTTCAACATAATTGCTACTGTTAAAGGCGGCGGTATTTCTGGCCAGGCAGGTGCGGTTCGCCACGGCATATCAAGGGCGCTTGCGCTCACTGGCGAAGAGGCAAAGGTCCTTTTGAGAAGAAAGGGTTATTTGACAAGGGATTCACGCGTAAAGGAAAGAAAGAAATACGGCCAGAAAGGCGCCAGAAAAAGATTTCAGTGGACAAAACGATAAATAATATTTGATATTTGATTTTTGGATTTTCATTTTTATATCGCCTATCTTGTCATTTCCCGACGAGAAATAGATTGACAGGATAGGCTTTTTTATTTAAAATATGCTATCATAACTTCACATTTTGTGCAATGCTTATTTTGTGAAGTTAAGGATGCTCACCGGAGGGGATTATGTTAAAGGTTGGGATTATGGGGGCAAGTGGATACGCAGGCGAGGAACTTATCAGGATTTTATTAAATCATCCTCATGTCCAGATTAATGCCCTTGCTGCAAAGATAGATAAAACTGCAATATGCGATTTGTATCCATGGTTAAAAGGGAGGCTCGAGCTTGACTGCAGCGACATGAAGGCAGAGGATGTCTCTAAGAGATGCGACATTGTCTTTTTAGCGCTTCCGCACAAAATATCAATGCAGTTTGCACCTGTTTTTTTAAATGCCAGGAAGAAGGTCATAGACCTGAGCGCTGATTTCAGGATTAGAGACATAAAGATATATGAAGACTGGTATGAGGCCAGGCACGAATGCCCTGAATATCTTAAGAAGGCAGTGTATGGCCTACCTGAGTTTTACAGGGACAAGATAAAGAATGCAGAACTTGTTGCTAATCCGGGTTGTTATCCGACAGGCGCAATATTGGGATGCGCTCCTCTTTTAAAGGAGCAGTTAGTGGATAGTGAGTTTATTGTATGCGATTCAAAGTCTGGCGTGAGCGGCGCTGGAAGGGTCCCGAGCCAGCCGCTTATGTTCACAGAGGTTCAGAATAGTTTCAGGCCGTATAAGGTAAATGACCACAGGCATATGCCAGAGATAGACCAGGAGCTCAGCGCTGTTAGCGGGTCTAAGGTAGCGGTAAATTTTATTCCGCATCTCGTGCCTATGGAGAGAGGAATACTCAGCACAATATATATGAGATTAAAAAAGAGTATAACTACAGGAAAATGCATAGGATTATATAGAGATTTTTACAGAAAGGAATATTTTGTCAGGGTCATGGAGGAAGGGGCATTGCCTGATACCAAGCACGTTGCAAGGACAAACTTCTGCGACATTGCCTTAAAGATCTTTCCAGAGAGGTCACTCGCCATAGTTATGACAGCTATTGATAATCTTATAAAAGGCGCAAGCGGCCAGGCAGTTCAGAACATGAACATTATGTGCGGATTTGATGAGAAAGAGGGCCTATGAAAGTCATTGGAGGAGGTATTACAGCGCCAAAAGGTTTTTTTGCAGCTAGCGTTAGCTGTGGTATTAAGAAAAGCGGCCGCAATGACCTTGCACTGTTGACCTCAGAATTGCCTGCTGTAACTGCCGGCGTATTTACCACCAATAGATTTAAGTCAGGTTCATTAATATTGACTGAGGGACGGTTGAAAAAAGGCGTCAGTCAGGCGCTAATCGTTAACAGCGGTAATGCAAACTGCTGCGTTGGCGCAAAAGAATTAAAAGACGCTGTGTCCATTACAGATTCATTGTCTGAGAGATTGATGCTTCCCAAAGAACTTATCTTAATTGCATCCACCGGTGTTATAGGAAAGGCGCTGCCGGTTGATAAGATAAGGAAAGCGCTTTTGAACCTGGTAAAGGATTTGAAGGAGACGAACTCTTCCAAATTCGCAAGGGCAATAATGACTACTGATACAGTGCCTAAGGAGGTCAGTGTTATAGAGAAGGTTGGGGGTAAGCAGATAAGGATAGGAGGCGCAGCCAAAGGTTCAGGCATGATCTGCCCGAATATGGCCACTATGTTAGCTTTTTTTACCACAGATGCATCGATAGAGACAAACACTCTTAGACAGGCCTTTAGAGAATGCGTTGCCAATTCATTCAATAGGATCACAGTAGACGGCGATATGAGCACAAATGACGCTAGCCTTATATTTGCAAATGGACTGGCAGGTAATAAGTTAATAAGAAAGGGGAGCCGTGATTATTTTAAGTTTTTAGGCGGCCTTGATTTTGTGGCCAAGACACTTGCCAGGAAGATAGTTATGGATGGAGAAGGGGCTACGAAATTTATTGAGGTATTAGTGAGGGGAGCAGAGGATGAGGGCAAGGCAGAAAAGATTGCGAGGCGCATTGCAGGGTCAAATCTTGTAAAGACGATGATAGCGGGTGGAGACCCAAACTGGGGCAGGATAGCAGCCAGCATAGGTTCAAGCGGCGCAGACATAAAAAAGAACAGGGTGCACATATACCTTGGCAGGCATCTGGTCATGAAGAACGGCGCAGGGACAGATGTCTCTAGAAAGACGCTCGTGAATTTACTTAAAAACAAAGAATTGCGGATTATAATTGACCTGAGATCCGGCACCAAGACCAGCTGGCTCTGGACCTGCGACCTTACAGAGGAATATGTCAGAATAAATGCGGAGTATGAGACTTAGATGCAGGAAGCGATAAAAAAGGCAGATGTGCTTTTGGAGGCTCTGCCCTACATAAAGTCATACAGCGGAAAGATATTTGTAATAAAATACGGCGGGAGTGCGCTTATAGACCCTGATATCAAAAGGGGTGTATTAGAAGATATTGTTTTTATGAGTTACGTTGGCATAAGGCCTGTCCTTGTGCACGGCGGAGGGCCATTTATCAATAAGGAATTGAAAAGGTTAGGCAGAAAAATAGAATTTGAAGCCGGCCTCAGGGTTACTACCGAAGAGGATATGGAGGTTATAACGAGGGTGCTGACCGAGGTTAACCAGGGCATAGTATCTGATATCAGGAAATTGGGAGGCAGGGCATTGAGTTTAAATACAGCTGGGAAACCTGTTATAAAGACCAGGCCGCATACAAACAGGGAAGTGCTTGGCGTGGTGGGAGAGATTGACGGGGTGGAGACAGATGTTATTAGAAGGGCTGTTAGGCCGAGGTCAATACCTATTATATCTCCGATTGGCTTTTGTCAAAAGGATGAAATGCACAATGTAAATGCAGATGAGGTAAGCTCTGAGATAGCCATAGCGCTGAAGGCAGCCAAGCTGGTTTTGTTGACAGATGTCAAAGGCATAATGAGGGATAGGACAAACGAGGATAGTTTGATATCAACCTTAAATATGGAGGACGTAGGGCCTTTTATAGAAAGCCAGGTAATACATGGCGGGATGATCCCAAAGGTTAAGGCCTGCACAAAGGCATTGGCCGCCGGTGTCTCAAAGACCCATATAATTGACGGCAGGATCCCGCATAGCTTACTACTTGAGATTTTTACTGATAAAGGAATAGGCACTGAGATAGTCAAAGCGCAGACAGCCTAAAGGCTGGGCTCCTGAGAGTTGCGCAGACAGCCTAAAGGCTGGGTTCCAGATGTGCTGGAATTAACCCTTTAGGGTTTCATTGCGAGGACAGCCTAAAGGCTGGGTTCCAGCGCTCATTAAATGAATACAAAACAAATAATCGCACAATATGATGAGTTTGTCATGGGGACATATGCAAGGGTTTCTATCGTCATAGTTAAAGGCAAGGGGCTTAAGGTCTGGGACCTGGACGCTAATGAATATCTTGATTTCTTCCCGGGGTGGGCAGTGAGCGGGTTAGGACATTGCCATCCAATGGTTGTAAATGCAATAAGGAATTACCTTAAAAAGATAATTCATGTGCCAAATAACTACTATAATATGCTGCAAGGGAGGCTGGCAGAAAAGATTATCGAGCATTCTTTTGAAGGCAAGGCCTTTTTCTGCAATAGCGGGGCAGAGGCCAATGAGGCAGCCATAAAACTTGTGAGGGCCTATGGCGCCTTCAGGAACAGATACGAGATTATAACAATGCAAAATTCTTTTCATGGCAGGACACTTGCGACGCTTACAGCCACGGGACAGACGAAATATCAAAAGGGATTTGCGCCTCTGCCTGTTGGCTTTCAGTCAGTGCCCTTTAATGACATTGGGGCCTTAAAAAATGCTATTACCGACAGGACAATTGCTATAATGTTAGAGCTTATACAGGGAGAAGGCGGGATAAATGTTGCCCATGAAGACTATATATCAAAAGTGAGAAGGGTCTGCGATGAAAAAGACATGGTATTAATCTTTGATGAGGTGCAGACAGGCATGGGCAGGACAGGAAGGATGTTTTGTTTTGAACATTATGGAGTAAGACCTGATGTAATGACTTTAGCAAAGGCGCTCGGCGGAGGCATACCCATAGGTGCCATGGTGGCGTCAAAGAAATTCCAGGATGTCTTTAAACCAGGTATGCACGCCTCTACATTTGGCGGAAGCCCGATTGCCTGCAGCGCTAGCCTGGCTGTATTTGATGCAATAAAAAGAGAGGGCCTGCTTCAAAAGACAAGGGAGATGGGGGCTTATTTATTTCAGAGATTGGGCGAACTGAAGGAGAGGAAGTCTATTATCAAAGAGATAAGAGGCAAGGGCCTTATGATAGGCATGGAGCTTTTGATTGAGGGTAAGCAGATAGTTGAGGCTTGTTTTAAGGAGAGGCTCCTGATTAACTGTGCCCATGGAAATGTGTTGAGGCTTATGCCAGGCATGATAGTCACTAAGAGACAGATAGACAGGGCAGTTGAGATTTTAGATAGGGTGATCAAATGAGGCCGCAACTTCTAAAGAAGCGAATCAAAGGAGGCCATGACTTAATTTCACATTTTCTGCAATGCTTATTTTGTGAAGTTAAGCCTTAAAAATGAAGAAAGACCTGATAACAATAAAGGATTTAACCAGGGTTGAGATAAACGGGATATTTGATTTAGCGGGCCAGCTAAAGATTAAAAGAAAGACCCATGAGAAATTTCTTTTGAACAAGACGCTGGGCCTTATATTTGAAAAGCCGTCTAATAGGACCAGGGTCTCTTTTGAAGTAGGCATGCATGAACTTGGCGGCAATACGATCTATCTCGGTTCTGATGAGATAGAACTCGGTAAAAGAGAGGCAGTGAAGGATGCGGCAAGGGTGCTCTCAAGGTATCTTGATGGTATTGTAGCAAGGACATTTTCACATGATAGGCTCTGTGAACTCGCTAAGTACTCCTCTGTCCCGGTAATAAACGGATTAACAGACCTGTTGCATCCTTGTCAGGCATTAAGTGATTTATTTACTATAAAGGAGAAGAGGGGTTTAGAGAATATTACGCTTGCCTTTATAGGAGACGGCAATAATGTCTTGAATTCTCTTATTTATGGCTGCTGTAAGATGCGCCTTAAGATCAATGTTGCATGTCCTAAAGGTTATGAGCCGGATAAAGAAGTCTTGAAGGAGGCAGGCGCTGATACTGTGACCCTGTTTAGGACACCTGAAGAGGCAGTAATGGACGCAGATATAATTTATACAGATGTATGGATCAGTATGGGTAAGGAGAAGGAACGCAAGAAAAGGTTGATAGACTTTAAGAGGTTTCAATTAAATTCAAGGGTATTGAGTCTGGCAAAAAAAGATGCGCTTGTAATGCATTGCCTGCCTGCCCACAGGGGTGAAGAGATCACAGACGAGGTCCTGGACAGTAAGCAGTCTATAGTGATTGACCAGGCAGAGAACAGGCTGCACGTCCAGAAGGCGATATTGATTAAGCTGTTAACATAAGTCACTAAGGTATATGAGGAGCCATAGCTTAATTTCACAAAACAAGCATTGCAGAAAATGTGAAATTAAGTTAGAGGACAGGATATGAAAAATAAAAAAGTTGTTCTTGCGTATTCCGGAGGATTGGACACATCAGTTGCAGTAAGGTGGCTTTCTGACAAGGGATATGATGTGATAGCTTATGTTGCGGATGTTGGCCAAGGCGGGGATTTTCAAAGACTGAAGAAGAGGGCTATTTCAGCAGGGGCAGAAAAAGTTGTAGTTCAGGACCTAAGGGATGAATTTGCAGAGGATTTTGTGTTTCAGTCTTTAAAGGCAGGCGCGGTATATGAATCTGGATATCTACTTGCGACAGCGCTATCCAGGCCTGTTATTGCAAAGGGCCTTTTAGAGGTTGCTAGAAAGGAAAAGGCAAGCTATGTGGCACATGGTTGCACTGCTAAAGGCAATGACCAGGTGAGGTTTGAACTTGGTTTTATGGCGCTTGCCCCTCAATTAAAGGTCATAGCACCGCTCAGGGAATGGGATATGGGTTCAAGAGAAGAGGAAATAGATTATGCCAGAGAGAAGAAGATAGATATAGACGTTACAAAGAAGACCCCCTACAGCATGGATAGGAATATCTGGGGCATCAGCATAGAATGCGGGGCATTGGAGGATCCTTGGAATGAACCACCTGAGGATGTATACAGGATGACCGTGGACCCACAAAAGGCGCCGAATAAGCCGACGTATATAACTATTGATTTTAGAAATGGCATTCCTGTAAAGATTAACGGCAGAAAGTCCAAGGCAGCGGAGTTGATCCAAAGGCTTAATACTATCGCCGGAATGAACGCTATTGGCAGGACTGACCTTGTGGAAAATAGACTTGTAGGAATTAAGTCAAGAGAGGTATATGAGGCGCCTGCCGCATGGGTCCTCTATAATGCGCATAAGGGTCTGGAAGGACTTGTGCTGGACAGGGAATTATTGCACTATAAAGAGCATGTATCATTAAAATACGCAGAGCTGGTCTATTACGGGTTATGGTTTACTCCTTTAAAAAAGGCGCTTGATGCATTTATTGATGAAACTCAAAGGAAGGTTACAGGCTCTGTCAGGATGAAGTTATTAAAAGGCACAGCTGGTGTTGTAGGCAGGAGGTCACCCTATTCTCTTTATAAAAAAGAGATGGCGACATACGAAGCCGGCGATAAATTTGATAGGACAATAGCCAGGGGTTTTATCAATGTGTGGGGCATGCCATACTTAATGCAGGGAGTGAAGGAGTCAACCCTTTAGGATGACGGGGGTACAGATATGAAGAATAAATTATGGGGCGGGAGATTTAAGAAAAAGACCAATCCTTTAGTCGAGGAGTTTACGAGGTCTCTCCATTTTGACAAGGCATTTGCAGAATTCGACTGCATTGGGGGCATCGCTCATGTAGAGATGTTAGGTAAGTGCAGGATTATTTCAAAAAATGATTCAAGAAGGATTGTATCCGGACTCAATGCTGTATTAAAGGAAATAAGAAAAGGCCAGTTTAGATGCGCTTCCTCAGGAGAGGATATCCATACAGTCATACAGAATGCATTATATAAGAAGATAGGTAAAGTTGCCTCCAAGCTGCACACAGCTAGAAGCAGAAATGACCAGGTGGCCCTGGATACGAGGATGTACTGTAAAAAGGAGATAGGTCTCATTATAGATGACATAAGGAGGTTCAAGAAGTCTATTGTGGCCTTTGCCGAGAAGAACATAGATGTTATTGTGCCAGGTTTTACCCACCTGCAGAATGCACAGCCTGTCTTACTGAGTCATCAGATGATGGCCTACTGTGAGATGTTGGACAGGGATACTGGCAGATTAGTGGATTGCAGAAAAAGGATGGATGTTCTGCCTTTGGGTTCAGGCGCCCTAAGCGGGACAGGCCTGGCGATAGATAGGATGTATGTTGCAAAGAAATTGGGTTTTAGAGATGTCTCTCCTAATAGCATGGACGCTGTGAGCGACAGGGATTTTGTCCTGGAGCTGGTTTTTTCTCTTTCAGTTATAGCGATGCACCTTTCAAGGCTCTCTGAGGATTTGATAATATTAAATTCGCAGGCTATCGGTATTTTAGAGATCTCGGATAATATTGCGACAGGTTCGAGCATGATGCCGCATAAGAAAAATCCAGATGTCCTGGAACTTGTCAGGGGAAAGGCCGGCGAATGCTATGGTTCCCTTGTTTCAGTTTTAACCTTGATGAAAGGGCTCCCGCTTACCTATAACAGGGATATGCAGCAGGACAAAGAGCCTCTATTCAGGGCAATAAATATTGTCAGGGGCTGCCTGAAGGTCCTTGCATTATTTTTTAAGTCCCTGAATGTTGACAGGAAAAAGGCGGACAGCTTATTAAATGATGAGTCGCTCTACGCAACAGATATAATGGAATACCTCATAAAGAAAGGGATTTCGCACAGGGCGGCGCATGAGGCTATCGGAAAAATAATTGTCTATTGCGCTGATAGAGGAGTAAGGATTTCTGAGGTTTCCTTGGATAAGCTGAGGTCTTTCTGCAGAGAGTTTAATAAGGATGTATATGACCTTTTAGATGCGAAGATGTCAGTAGGTCTTAAGGATTCTTACGGCGGCACAAACCCTGCCCAGGTCAGAAGGCAGATAAAAAATGCACGATTTTAAATACAGACACAATGAGCTTTATTGCGAGTCAGCGCCTGTAGAAGGCATTGCGAAAAAATACGGCACACCTCTTTATATTTATAGCCGTAAGACATTGCTCGACCATTATATAAAGATAAGGGATGCGTTCAAAGACGTGCATCCTCTTATTTGTTATTCAATGAAGGCGAATTCTAATTTAACCATATGCAGACTCTTGCTCAAACACGGCTCAGGGCTTGATATAGTTTCAGGCGGAGAATTATATTCTGCGCTTAAGGCAGGTGTTTCCCCTAAAAGAATAGTATATGCCAGCGTCGGAAAGACTGAGAGAGAAATAGAATCAGCTATTAAAAACAGGATACTCCTCTTTAATGTTGAGTCATTGCCTGAACTTGTATTGATAAATAATGTTGCTGGAACCCTGAGGATGAGACAAAAAATAGCTATCCGCATAAATCCGGATGTAAGGCCGAAGACCCACCTCTATATTACAACAGGCCACGGGGAGAATAAGTTTGGATTAGATATGGAGACGGCAAAGGATATATTCCTCTGCCGCTCTAAATTTGAAAATCTGGATATCTGCGGGCTGCATCTACATATAGGCTCGCAGCTAATTGATTCAGCGCCTTTTATTATGGCCATAAAAAGAGCGGCAGGCCTTATAAAAGAGGTGGAAGGACATGGGGTAAGGATAAGTTGGCTTAATATTGGCGGCGGCTTAGGGATAATTTATTCAGGCGAGAGGCCGCAGACTGCCCGTGAATATGCAGATGCAGTTTTGCCGCTCTTGAAGAGGCTCAATACGAGGATAATCCTCGAACCAGGCAGGTTTATTGTAGGCAATAGCGGGATACTGGTGACAAAGGTGCTGTATATAAAACAGGCATCAAGGAAGAATTTTGCAATAGTGGACGCAGGGATGAATGACTTTGTAAGGCCAAGTCTTTACCATGCATATCATGAGGTATTGCCTGTGCGGTCACCTGCTTACGGCAAAGGCCAGGCCATATGCTCCTATGATATCGTAGGACCTATATGCGAAAGCGGAGATTTCCTGGCTAAGAAAAGGAAATTCATTAGTTTGAAGGCAGGCGACCTGCTGGCTGTTATGGGCGCAGGGGCGTATGGATTCAGCATGTCCAGTAATTATAACTCCAGGCCAAGGCCGGCAGAGGTCCTGGTTAGCGGCAATCAGGCAAGGCTCATAAGAAGGCGCGAGACCTGCTATGATTTAATCCGAACAGAACGCTAATTTCACATTTTAAGCAATGCATAAAGTGTGAAGTTAAGAGCTGGGATATAATGGTACTCCATATGAGAAGGATAGGATTTACAAAGATGGTTGGGGCCGGGAATGATTTTGTGATACTTGACTTTCGGCGGCTGTCGTTTGACTATCGTAATTCTTTACCTCGTCTGGCGCGTTTTATTTGTCAGAGAAAGACAGGCATAGGGGCGGATGGTTTGCTTATTCTGGAGAAATCAAATAAAGCGGATTTCAAAATGAGGGTATTTAATGCAGACGGCAGTGAGGCAGAGATGTGCGGCAATGGTCTGAGGTGCGCAGTTTTATATGCCAATAAAGGCAAGAAAGATATTAAGGTTGAGGTAATAGCATGGGTCTATGAGGCTGTTATTACAGGCAAGGACAGTGTCAGGGTCAGGATGGAAGGGCCAAAGGATTTAAGGCCAAATATCCCTGTTATTATAAATAATCGCAAGGTCCGGGTTAATTACCTAGACACTGGTGTGCCTCATGCAGTTATTTTTGTCCAGGGGCTTGAAGAGATAGATGTTGAATCCATAGGCCGCAGCGTAAGACATCATAAGAGATTCAAACCACGCGGCACAAATGTTGATTTTGTAGAAGTTATAGATGATAAGAATATAGATGTGAGGACGTATGAAAGAGGGGTTGAAGGGGAGACCCTTGCCTGCGGAACAGGCGCAGTAGCATCAGCGATAATGGCGAAACACGGACGGCGAGATTCCGACGATGGCAAACGGACGACGAAATGCGGGGTAAATGTGCATACAAGGGGCGGCATCCTCAGGGTCTATTTTAAGACGGCAGATGGCAAGATTAAAGATGTGTATTTAGAAGGCAAGGCAAAGGTGATTTATAAAGGCCAAATACTGTGTTAATTTCACAAAACATGCAATGCTTATTTTGTGAAGTTACTGGAGTGCTTATTAAAGGAGAGGTGCTTTATGTTTAAAGGTTCAATGGCGGCGATAGTAACGCCTTTTAAAAAAGGCAGGGTAGACGAAAAGGGATTATCAAGATTAATAGAATTCCATATAAAAAATGGTACAAGCGCCGTTGTGCCGTGCGGGACTACTGGTGAATCAGCCACGCTTTCTTATGAGGAGCACGAGCGTGTAATAGAAATAGTTATAGAGTCAGTAGATAAGAGGATACCGGTTATTGCCGGGGCCGGCTCTAATAATACCAGCGAGGCCATTGTCCTGACCAGGTATGCTAAAGAGGCAGGCGCTGATGCATCGTTACAGATCACGCCTTATTACAATAGGCCTACCCAGGAGGGGCTTTATAGGCATTTTAAAAGGATTGATGAGGAAGTTGATTTGCCGATGGTAGTTTACAATATTGCCTCGCGGACAGGAGTAAATATTCTGCCTGAGACAATGGAGAGGTTGAGTAAAGTAAAAAACATTGTTGGTGTAAAAGAGGCAAGTGGAAATTTAGACCAGATGTCTCAGATACGCGCATTGTGCGGAGAGGATTTTGATTTGCTCTCCGGAGACGATAGCCTGACCCTGCCTATACTGTCCATAGGAGGTGCAGGCGTTATTTCAGTAGTGGCTAATATTGTGCCGAAGGATGTGGCTGAAATGATTTCAAGATTTAAAAAGGGTGATATTGAAGGCGCAATGAAGATGCACTATAAACTATTGCCGCTTGTAAAGGCTATGTTTATCGAGACAAACCCAATACCAGTTAAGACAGCAATGGCGCTTATGGGTTTGATAGAGACGCCGGACTTACGGCTTCCCATGTGCGAGATGTCAGAAGAAAATCTAAAAAACCTCAAAAAAGCCCTTAAGGGATACGGCATCCTATGAGCAGTATCATCTTAACTTCACATTTTGTGCTTCACATTTTGTGCAATGCTTAAAATGTGAAGTTATTTTTTAGGTGAGGTGAGGATGCAGGAGAAGACCATGATTAAGATTCTCATAAGTGGTATATGCGGCAGGATGGGTAAAGGTATTGGATTATTGGCTTCACAGGACAGAGACTTTAAGATTGTTGGAGCATTGGAATCAAAGGAGAGCCCTGACATAGGGAAGGACGTAGGTGATGTCCTTGCGATAGGCAATATAGGGGTAAAGATAGTGGCTGATATTAATAAGGTCACCAGCCAATACGATGTTCTAATAGAATTTACTTCTCCCGAAGCGACTATTGAACATTTAGCAAGGGCCGTTAAGAATAAGGCCAGTATGGTAATCGGAACAACAGGATTTACGCCTGAAGGAGTAAGGACGATAAAAGATGCCTCTGTCAGGATTCCGATACTATTTTCTCCTAATATGAGCGTAGGCGCGAACCTATTATTCAGGATTACAGAAGATGTTGCCTCTTCGTTAAATGAGGATTATGAAATCGAGATCGTAGAGGCACACCATAGCAGAAAAAAAGATGCACCGAGCGGAACCGCTAAAAGATTAGGAGAGATAGTTTCAAAGGTAAGAAAAAAGGCGCCGGCTATACATTCAATAAGGATTGGAGATATCGTTGGTGACCATACTGTAATATTTGCCGGGACAGGCGAAAGAATAGAACTTACCCACAGGGTGCAGTCGAGAGACGCATTTGCAAAAGGCGCATTGGCTGCGGCAAAATTCTTGTCTGGGAAGACGCCAGGGCTTTACAGCATGCACGACGTAATCAATGCTTAACTTTACATTGGGGTATTTTGTATGGAATTTGAATTAAGCGAAAGATTAAAGAGGCTACCGCCTTATTTATTTGTTGAGATAGATAAGGCAAAACGCAGGGCTATATCTGAGGGCAAAGACATAATAGACCTGGGGATAGGCGATCCAGATGAGCCTTCTCCTGAAGAGGTAATAGATTCGCTTTATAAAGCAAGCCAGGATCCTAAAAATCATCATTATCCTCTTGATGAAGGCCTCCCTGCGTTAAGAGAAAAAATCTCAGAGTGGTATAAAAATAGATTCAAGGTCTCTCTTGACCCGGAAGAAGAGGTCCTTGTTTTAATCGGTTCAAAAGAAGGCATTAGCCACCTGCCTCTCGCATTTATTAATCCAGGCGAGGTGTCGCTTGTGCCGGACCCGTGTTACCCCCCGTATAAATGCGGGGCCATTCTTGCAAACGGCAATATTTATACGATGCCCCTTTTAGAAGAGAATGGCTTTCTGCCCGACTTGAATAAAGTAAAAAAAGCTGTTTTAAAGAAATCAAGACTTCTATATATAAATTATCCAAACAACCCGACAGCCGCAGTATGCGATAAGGGTTTCTTTGAAGATGTTGTGCTGTTTGCCAGGAGGAATAACATTATAGTCGCCCATGACGCTGCCTATTCAGAGATAGCCTTTGACGGTTACAGGCCTGGAAGTTTTTTAAAAGCAGAAGGTGCAAAGGAAGTAGGCGTGGAATTTCATTCTCTTTCCAAGACGTGCAATATGACAGGTTGGCGTATAGGTTTTGTCTGTGGAAATAAGGGTATAATATCGGCAATAGCCAGGGTAAAATCCAACATAGATTCAGGCGTATTCAATGCTATTCAGAAGGCAGGCATTACAGCCCTTGATATAGCAGTTGACCATGTTCAGAAAATGAACAGGATTTATCAGGAAAGAAGAGATGTGCTAATTGACCGCCTGAACTCAATGGGTTGGGCTACAAAAAAGCCAAAGGCGACATTTTATGTCTGGACAAGGCTTCCAAAGACTTATAAGTCATCTGTTGAATTCTCGCGTTTTGTTCTTGATAGGGCAGGGATTGTGCTTACTCCTGGAGTTGGCCTTGGGGATAGTGGAGAGGGATACGTGAGGATGGCCCTGACTGTTTCCAAGGAAAGGATACAGGAGGCAGCGGACAGATTGCGCAAGGT
>CAYZNX010000009.1:14471-17247 GCA_964479825.1 uncultured Planctomycetia bacterium
CCCTGACTGTTTCCAAGGAAAGGATACAGGAGGCAGCGGACAGATTGCGCAAGGTAATATAGATAGAGTTACTAGAGTTACTTGGGTTATAGAGTTATAGGGTTATAGAGTTGATAGCCCAATAACCCAAGTAACCCAAGTAACCCCAAAATGCGTTGTTATATAGGCATTGGATCGAATCTTGGAGATAGAAGCAAGAATATCGAAAATGCGATTCAAAGGCTGCGAGAATCTGAAGGAATCGAAGTAAGAAGGGTTTCTAAGATTTACGAAACAGATCCTGTAGATGGGCCTCCGCAGCCAAAATATCTGAATGGCGTTATAGAGATTGAGACGGAAATAGAACCCAGGGAGCTCCTCTTTATTATTCAGGGGATAGAAAATGACCTTGGCCGAGAAAGAGCTGTAAGAAACGGCCCTCGCACAATAGATCTTGATATACTTATATATGGCGACAAGAAAATAGATGAGCCAGGGCTAAAGATCCCTCATCCAAGGATGAAAGAGAGGGGGTTTGTCCTGAGGCCGCTTAGAGAATTGCTTGATACCCAGCGCAGTGAATAATGGAAATATACAAAGGCATAAAGCCGTTACTAAAAAAGATAGATAGGCTAAAGAAAATAGACTCATCTATCGGCCTTGTTCCTACAATGGGCTATTTGCATGAAGGACACCTCAGCCTTATAAGGAAGGCACGGGAAGATACAGATTGTGTTACGGTAAGTATATTTGTCAACCCTATGCAATTTGGGCCCAAGGAAGACTTTAAACAATATCCCAGAGATTCAAGGCGCGATCTGCGGCTTTGCCGCAGACAAGGGGTTGACATTGTCTTTATGCCTTCAGAAAAGGAAATGTATGGAGAGGCATTTTGTACGTATGTAAATGTAGAGAACCTTACAGACAGACTTTGCGGGGCGTCAAGGCCTGGCCATTTCAAAGGTGTTACAACAGTTGTGGCAAAACTGTTTAATATCATACAGCCGGATGTTGCATATTTTGGACAAAAGGATGCGCAGCAGGCGATTGTAATTAAAAGGATGGTTGAGGATCTTAATATGCCTTTAAAGATAAAAATAATGCCTATCATGAGGGATAAGGACGGTCTTGCGCTGAGTTCACGGAATGTCTATTTGAGTCACGAAGAACGGAGGCAGGCACTTTCTATATACCAATCCTTAAAATTAGCCAGGGATTTGTTCAGAAGAGGAGAAAGGAATTCAAAAAATATTATAGAGGCTATGCGTCAGCTATTCAGCCGTCAGAGGAATTTTAAAATAGATTATATATCTATTGTAGATTTTGATGATTTAAAGGATGTGAATAAAATTTCTGGAAAGGCACTGGTTACAGTAGCGGTAATTGTGGGCAAGACCAGGTTGATAGATAATATAATTTTGAATTAAGGAGGTAAAGGTATGTTTCGCACAATATTAAAATCAAAGATACAAAAGGCAAGGGTTACAGAGGCAAACCTTGAATATAGCGGGAGTATAACTGTAGATTCTATGATACTGGAGGCCGCTGATATCATTCCCAATGAGCAGGTTCAGGTGGTAAATTTGAATAATGGGAGCAGGTTTGAGACCTATGTTATGCCTGGGAAGAGGGGCTCAGGCATAATCGGCATGAATGGAGGAGCGGCAAGGCATGCCTTGGTTGGCGATAGCTTACTTATAATGTCATATGTGATTTTAGAGACAAAAGACGCTGTAAGTTATAAGCCAAAGATTGTTTATCTGGCTGAAGGAAATAAGATAGCTGATAAAAAGAAGGCCTAATTAGAATATGATTAAGACATATAATAAGACCGATGATATAAAATACAAGGAAAATTTAAAGAAGAAGATCCTGCGTCTCAAAAAAGAGCGTAACGCTGTAATTATAGTGCATAACTATCAGAGGGACGAGATTCAGGATATAGCTGACATAAGCGGGGATTCGCTTGCCCTGAGCCAGGCGGTTGTCCGCGCTGACGCCGAGGTGATTGTATTTTGCGGTGTAGATTTTATGGCAGAGAGCGCGTCAATACTTAATCCCAACAAGATCGTGCTTCTGCCTGTAAAGGAGGCAGGTTGCCCGATGGCGGATATGGTTACTGTAGAACGCCTCAAAGAGAAGAAACAAAGGCATCCTGATGCCGCTATAGTGTGTTACGTGAATTCCTCTGCAATTATAAAGGCCGAGAGCGATATATGCTGCACGTCTTCTAATGCCATTCAGATTGTAGGGTCATTAAAGGGATATAAAGAGATTATATTTATCCCTGATAAAAATCTAGGCAGATACATCCAGAATAACATACCTGATAAGAAGATTATTTTATGGGAAGGTTTCTGCCCCACGCATATCCGGGTCTCAAGGGAAGAGGTATTAGAGACGAAAAGGCAATATCCTGAGGCTGAGGTATTGGCCCATCCTGAATGCAATCCAGATGTCCTGTCTGTCAGCGACCATATTTGCAGCACAGGAGGGATGTTTAAATATGTTAAGAATTCAAGAACAAAATCGTTTATTATAGTTACAGAAATGGGTATGTTATATGGATTAAAGAGAGACAATCCTGATAAGGATTTTTATGTGCCTACAGAGAGATTAGTATGTCCGACAATGAAGTTGACCACCTTGGGATGGGTCGCGCACTCGCTCGAGGCAATGGAGCATCAGATTAAGATTTCAGGAGAGATAAGGGAAAAGGCCTGCTTAGCTCTGGAAAAAATGCTTAAGGTTTCCAGTGAAAAATCAGGGGCAGCTATATCAGGCGTGTAAGAGGCAG
>CAYZNX010000010.1:0-16721 GCA_964479825.1 uncultured Planctomycetia bacterium
TCCTTGTCTCTACGATATCGCCACGCCGCAAACCATGACCTTTTGCCACAACCTCGTGCCTCACAACGCCTGCCAAATCAATAGTATTAGTAACCTCTGCCACAACTAAATCTTTTTTAATGATAACTCCTGTATCGCCAACCTGGCCGCCCTTCTCGCCATAAAAATTAGTCTCCTTTAAAAAGATACTGCCTCTTTCATTATTCTTAATATATTCCCTTTCCTCATTTGCCGCTATTATCTTTATTATCTCGGTCCTTAACCTCTCTTTATCTTCAACAAAATGTGTTTGCTTCAATGTCAACCTGTCCTCTAAAGACAATGAGTCAAATATGGCCTTTTTTATCTTGCTTGATTCCCTTGACCTAACCTTCTGGGCATCCATCCCTTTCTCAAATCCTTCAATGTCCACCTGC
Source organism: uncultured Planctomycetia bacterium (assembly GCA_964479825.1). Classification (GTDB taxonomy): domain Bacteria; phylum Omnitrophota; class Gorgyraeia; order Gorgyraeales; family Gorgyraeaceae; genus CAYZNX01. The sequence goes on from CAYZNX010000010.1 coordinate 417, forward strand.
ATATCTTCTGCCAGCGCTATCTCCTGGGTTAATTCTGGCGGGAAACCAAACGTATCGTATAACCTGAACACATCGTCTCCTGAGATAATGCCTGCCTTCCTGGATTTATCTATCATCTCGTTCAATCTATCAAGTCCTTGGTCTAATGCATCTCTAAATCTCTTCTCTTCTGCAAGAACAACCTGAGCAATGTCTTCCCTCTGAGCTGTAAGTTCAGGATACGGCCCACTCATAACCCTAACCACAACAGGGACCAATCTATATAAAAAAGAATCCTCTATGCCAATGCACCTCCCATGCCAAAATGCCTTTCTTATCAATTTACGGATAATGTATCCTCTTTCTTCATTGGATGGCAGTACGCCATCAGCTATAGCAAACGTGATAGCACGTATATGATCAGCGATTGCGTTTATTCTGGCCTCATCATTAAGTGTATTGCGTGTAAGTCCTTTAATCCCGTCAATAATCGGTCCAAATGAGTCTATCTCAAAATTTGTCTTTTTACCCTGCATAACCCTTGCTATTCTTTCAAGCCCCATACCTGTATCTATGTTCTTGTTAGGCAATGGCTCGAGTATGCCCCCATCTTTTCTATCAAATTGAGTAAATACTAAATTCCAGATCTCTACGCTAGTTTCATTGCTAAAAAAAATCTCTGAACATGGGCCGCATGGGCCATTCGGCCCTTGCGATTGTGCATTTGAAGGCCAGAAATTCTCCTCTGCTCCTAATCTAAGTATCCTTTCCGCAGGCACCCTGACAACATTCCTCCATATATCATACGCCTCTTCATCGTCCTCATACACAGACACAGACAATTCTTCAGGCCTCAGGCCCAGGTCCTGTGTCAAAAACTCCCATCCCCATACAATCGCCTCCTTTTTAAAATAGTCTCCGAATGAAAAATTACCAAGCATTTCAAAAAATGTATGGTGGTCAGGGGTCTTCCCTACGTTCTCAAGGTCGCCTGTCCTCAGGCATCTTTGGCAGGTAGTCAACCTGCGGTCACCTTTCACCCGGCCAAGGAACTCGTCTTTAAATTGATTCATGCCAGCGCCTGTAAAGAGGAGCGTCGGGTCTTTTGCAGGGCATAAAGAATCACTTGGATAAATGGTATGGCCCCTCTCTTCAAAGAATCTCAAAAATCTTTCCCGTATCTCATCAACTTTCATTGTTCCATAGTAATCGGTGACTTATCAGGGGTGAGGGAATTAACTGAGCCCTCAGGGAGTTTTTCTTTTTGTTCTCCCCAGAGGGCTCATCCTGATCCGCCTTGGGCGGAGAAGGACCTCATAAGATCCTTCGTCGCTTCGCTCCTCAGGATGAGGGGTCGGGAAACAGATGAAAAACACCCGACCCCTCAATTAACCCTTTAGGGTTTCATGCCTCTATCGCTTCAATAGGCCGTAGAGCTTATAGAGTTGCGGAAGACCAAGTATCTTGGATATGTTACCGCAACGGTTCGGCATGGAACCTGCAGCAATGTTATAGTGCAGGCAGGTTTCATTGCGTTGACGATGATAGCACCCTTTCGGGTGCTATCCAAATATAACTTCACATTTTCTGCAATGCTTATTTTGTGAAGTTAAGCTCTGACAGCCTCCAGCCCTAGGCTGGTCCGCCTATGGCGGAGAAGGCTGGGTTCCAGTAGCCACCCGCTGGCCTGTAGAAGCAATATTACCCCCCATAACTCACCGGTTACGTTCCATATTGTAACCAGTGAGTCGACAGCGAAACGCGGAATAGAGACGACGAACCTTACTCTTCCTTTATCACCACGTAGCCACGGTAGGTCCTGACCAGGGCATCTCCAGAAACGCCTTTAACAGCGCTCATATAATCCGATATATTGCGCACTGTCTTTCTGTCTATCTCGTAAATAACATCGCCTGCCCTCAGCCCTGCCTTTGCTGCAGGGCTGAGAGGAACTACGTTTACTACAATAACCCCGCTATCAATATCTAATTTAAAACGTGATGAAATATCTGGTGTAATGCTGGAAACCGCAATACCTCTCCAAGAACCAGTATCTTTTGTCTCTATGCTACTGGTCTTTCTGCGTCCAATGTCTTCGGCCTTCTTCTCTCCTGGCCTAACACCTATTCCCACGCCTACAAAAGCAGCCCTGCCATTCCTTATTACCCCAAGGTTAATCTTGTCGCCTATTTCTTTTTTCAAGACCAGTGTTATTAAATCCTGTGCATTCCTTATCCTTTCGTTATCCACAGATGTTATTATGTCTCCGGCTGCTAAACCAGCCTTATCAGCAGGGCTCTCCTTTATAATGCTTGAAATCAATGCCCCCTGTCTGTCCTTAAGGCCAAAATAATCTGCGAGATCTGAATCAATATCCTGTATTACAACTCCGAGCCAGCCATAAAGAACCTCTCTCCCTTCTATTAAATCCTCCATTATCTTTTTAGCAGTATTTATCGGGATTGCAAAACCGACCCCCTCTGAACCACCGCTCAAAGTAAAGATAGCAACATTAATACCTATTACCTCTCCGTTTATATTTAAAAGCGGGCCTCCGCTATTACCAGGATTTATTGCAGCATCTGTCTGGATTAAATCATTGTATTCCCGCGCCCTTTTGTCTGTCCTGGGAAGATTCCTGTTCAAGGCACTGATCACGCCCACTGTAAGTGTCGGTTCTGGATTTTTGACTGCGAATCCAAAAGGGTTTCCAATAGCTATCGCCCAATGGCCTATCATTACCTGGTCAGAATCCCCTAACCTTGCAGATGGCAAATCACCTCTTGGTTCAATCTTAATTACAGCAAGGTCTGAATAGATGTCAGAACCTGTAAGCCTGCCATCAAATTCCCTCCCGTCCGCTAGGGTCACTGTAATCTTATCTGCCCCATGGATCACATGTTCATTTGTAAGTATGTGGCCATCCTTATCTATTATCACGCCTGAACCCAATCCTATTCTCTTGTATTCCCTCTCTGGCCCTGCCACAAAGAAATCACTGAAAAATTCCTGGAAGAATTCGTCATCAAACTGGGAAAAAGGGGAATATAGTGTCTTATAGCGTTCGGTGTGTTCTGTGCTGATGCTGACAACCGCAGGCCCAACCTCTTTAGAAACGCTGACAAAGGACTCCTGCAGATTTAGCGCCTCTTGCGCCGGGTCTGCATTGGCGGAGCTGGCTATTAAAACCATTATAAACACTAAAACTAATACATTGAATCCTTTCATCCTTACCTTCTCTCTCCATGCGGTTCAGAGATTATTTCTGAGGAGCCTGAGAAGAAGTTTTGACTAAGGCCAACTCTTTGATCCTCTTTTCAATCTCCTTACTAACCTTGAGATTGTTCTTAAGAAATTCTCTGGCTGATTCCCTGCCCTGACCGATCTTTTCATTATCAAATATTAACCAGGCCCCAGACTTTTCCAGGACACCGAACTCCACCCCTAAATCCAAAATACTCCCTGACTTAGAAATACCCTCGTCATGCATAATATCAAACTCTGCATTCCTAAACGGCGGGGCCACCTTATTCTTCACTACCTTTGCCCTTACCCTGACGCCAACTGTGGTATCCCCTGATTTTAAGTTGCTTATCCTTCTCAAATCAATCCTCACTGAAGAATAAAATTTTAGGGCGCGGCCCCCTGTAGTAGTCTCAGGATTCCCAAACATAACACCTATCTTTTCCCTTAGCTGGTTTATAAAAATCATGCAGGTATTTGACTTTGCTATAATCGCTGTAAGTTTTCTTAATGCCTGGGACATAAGCCTGGCCTGACGTCCAACATGTGTATCGCCCATCTCTCCTTCTATCTCTGCCCTTGGCACTAACGCTGCAACCGAATCCACAACAATGAGGTCAACGGCATTGCTCCTTATAAGCATCTCTGCGATATCGAGCGCCTGTTCGCCTGTGTCTGGCTGTGATATCAATAGATCGTCTAGATTTACCCCTAATTTCCTGGCATATGAAGGGTCCAATGCATGCTCTGCATCTATAAAGGCCGCAACACCATTGAGTTTCTGAACCTCTGAAATAATGCTCAGTGTCAATGTAGTCTTGCCGCCTGCCTCTGGCCCAAATATTTCCACAACCCTGCCTCTCGGAACCCCGCCAACGCCCAATGCAAGGTCAAGAGACAGCGCCCCTGTAGATATGGCATCAACCTCAAATTTTGTCTCCTTGCCCAGTCTCATTATGGCACCTTTTCCAAACTGTTTTTCTATCTGGGTAAGCGCCAGGTCCAAGGCCTTTTCCTTGTCATCTTTTACTATGGTTTTCTTTTCATCTTTTTTTACCATGACTTGCCTCCTCTGCTAAACGGAAAAACATAAAAACTTAAAAACGTAAAAACTTTTTTTCAGTTTTTCTGTTCTTCTGTTTTTTGGTTTTTTGGTCTTAATTTTAAATAGTTGATTCCTCTCTTTTTGTATAACATCAAAATGGTTATGCGATTAATTATACAATCCCATAATCCCAAAGTAAAGTAAAATAGCACCACCCCCTTTCTTAAAATAACTTCACATTTTCTGCAATGCTTCTTTTGTGAAATTAGACACATAAAAGGAGGATTTTCTTTCAAAATTAAAAAGCATTGATTACAGCCCTGATATTGCATATAATAAAATGTATGGGCACATCTGCTCAGATTATCTCTATCGGAAACGAGCTCCTCCTTGGCCACATCTTAAACTCAAATACATCTTACATCTCAAGGAATCTGTTGACGATCGGGATAAAAACAAGCTGTCACATATCAATCCCTGATGACCCAGAGACCATAGCCTTATCTATCAAGGGATCTCTGCGTAATTCTGACATCGTTGTAATTACAGGCGGACTTGGCCCTACGGTTGACGATGTTACGCTTAAATCCATAGCAAGCGCATTATCCCGCAGGCTCATATTCAAAAAAAATATTGCAGTCCGCATTAAGGAAGATTTTAAAAAACGGCGTTTAAAGATGCCCTCTAATAACCTGCGCCAGGCATTTATACCAGAAGGCGCAAAACCCATATTAAATAATATCGGGACCGCGCCTGGACTGATAATCCCTCTCCCTATTGAGGAGAGGGGCAGGGTGAGGGGGGATAGGGTCCTGATTGCCCTGCCCGGTGTACCTTTTGAATTATATCCGATGTTTGAAAAAAAGGTCCTGCCCTACCTGAAAAAACAATTCCATCCAGACAAAATAATAAAATCGAGGGTAATAAAAATAACAGGGCTTCCAGAGTCAAAGGTAAATGAAAAGATTGAGGATATACTAAAGATTAAAGGCGACGTCCAGATGGGGATATATCCACATCCCGAAGAGATAACAGTCAAGATAACAGTAACCGGCCAAAATCAAAATAAGGTTGAGACTATAATAAGAGACATAGAAAAAAAGATTTTCTCCCGTCTTGGAAACTATATCTTCGGATATGATGATGAAACATTGGAACAGGTCGTAGGCGATCTGCTACTAAAAAATAAAAAAAGTCTATCAATAGCTGAGTCCTGCACAGGCGGTCTGCTCGGCAATAGAATAACAGACGTCCCGGGGAGCTCGCGATATTTTAAGATGGGGGCCATCGTTTACAGCAATGCCTCTAAGAATAAAATCCTAAATATCCCGATGGAAGAACTTAAAACTTATGGCGCAGTTTCAAAAAATATAGCGATCTCAATGGCTAAAAATGTAAGAGAACTGGGCAGCGCAGATATCGGTATAGCTATCAGCGGTATTGCCGGCCCAGGCGGGGCTACAGACAAAAAGCCGGTCGGGCTCGTCTATATAGCCATATCTACAAAGAGAAAAAGTCATTGCAGGGAATTTAGATTCTCGGGACAGCGTGAAATAATAAAATACAAGGCCACGCAGGCGGCATTGAATATACTGAGATTAATATGCCTACAATCCGCAGTTTTATAGCCGTAGAAATAGACAAAATAAATAAACAAAAAATCTCTGAGTTAATTGCACAGCTCAAGGAATCCAATGCAGATGTAAAATGGGTAAGTGAAGACCAAATGCACCTGACGCTAAAATTCCTTGGGAATACAGAGCAGGATAAAATTCAAAAAGTCGCATGTATCCTTAAATCCATAGCAGACGATTTCAGCGCCTTTAGTATCAAATTTTCAAATATAGGCGCATTTCCAAATACCAGTAGGCCCAGGGTCATATGGATGGGCATAAAAGATGGGAGCGAGATATTAGAATCATTTAATAATAGAATTGAAGCAGGGTTGGTTAAATTAGGCTTCGAACAAGAAAGCCGCCAGTATAAAGCGCATCTTACGCTGGGAAGGGTCAGGTCTCTAAAAAATATCCCTCAACTTGTAAAGTCTATCAAAGAGATAGAGCGCAATTATCAATATAATAATATAAGAATCGACAGGATTATATTATTCCAGACCACCCTCACCCCGAAAGGCGCTATATACACCAGCCTTGCGCAATTCATGCTAAAGTAAAAAAATAACTTCACATTTTAAGCAATGCTTATTTTGTGAAGTTAACAAACTGCAGGATTAGATTGGCATAGAGCCCTGCAATAATGTCATCTGCCATTATACCCAAACCGCCGCCTAACCTTTCTAAGCGGCGTATAGGGTAAGGTTTTACTATATCAAAAAACCTGAATAATAAAAACGCTGATGAAACATAAGCAATACCTGAAGGCAGAAGAAACAGGCTAACCAGCATGCCTGAAAATTCATCTATAATTATCCTTCTGGGATCCTCCTCGCCAAAATGCCTTGCAGCGCGGCCCGCTGTTAAAAGGCCGAGGACAATAGAGAAGATAATGCTGATCCCGAGAATAAGAAAATTATCTTTTATGAAATAATAAAAAAATACTGCGGACAAACTGCCTATTGTTCCAGGCCCTATAGGGGCATATCCAAGACAGAAAATAGTGGCGATAAACGCACACAAGCGTCTCACTATTCACCTATAAAAATGTGCCTGTTCTTTGCCATATAGGAGACACCTGAAGACAATGTCATTATCACAGTTATAAACATAAGTAGATATATTGCGCTATTGTAATAATCTAAATAGCGGAACATAAAGGCAGAATCCCTGATTATTAAATAAATAAGGATTGATGTCACTGCTACCATCTGGGAGATTGTTTTGTGCTTGCCTGCCACCTCAGCAGACAGGACCTTTTTCTTTGACAAGGCCAGTATCCTTATGCCAGTGATAACAAGTTCTCTTGCGATTATGACCATGACCATCCACGCAGGTATAATCTTCATCTCAACAAATGCCAGGAATGCCCCCAGGATAAGGATCTTATCCGCAATAGGGTCCATGAGCCTCCCGAAGTCTGTTATGCCAGACCCTTTCCTCGCCACTATGCCGTCGTAATAGTCAGTAACGCATGCAGTTAAAAATAAAGTCAGCGCAACAAACTTGGCACCAACACCAGTGATGAATAAAAAAAGTATGAAAACGCCTGCTAAAATTATCCTGGAGATTGTCAGCTTATTTGCAAGATTCATGAAAAACCTCGCCTACCAAATCGTACTCATATGTATCTATTATGCGGACCTTATAAAAATCTCCCACCTTTAACCCTTTATCTCTCACGTAAACAATGCCATCTACTTCTGGGGCGTCATATTCTGTCCTGCCTAAATAAGTATCATTTTCCTTTTCGTCTATCAATACCTTTAATGCCTTGCCTTTAAATTTTTTATTAATCTCTTCTGATATACCTTGCTGTAAGTGCATAATTTGATTAAATCTATCTTCTTTCTGTCTCTCAGATATCTGAGCTTCGTATCTATAAGCTGGTGTCCCTTCTTCTCTTGAATATGTAAAAAGGCCTAACCTTTCAAATCTCACATCTTCAATAAATGCCAGCAGTTCACGGAATTCCTTCTCTGTCTCCCCGGGAAAACCCACGATGATTGAGGTCCTAAGCGCTGCACCTGGCATCACCATACGTATATATCTTATCAATGAGATTATCTCCTTTTTCTTGATCCTTCTACCCATGCGTCTCAGTATTTTATCGCTTATGTGCTCAACTGGCAGATCTATGTACTTACATATATTATTACTATCTGCTATTACGCTTATTACCTCCTTTTCTAAATTGGCTGGATGGCAATAAAGCAGCCTTATCCAGATATTATCTGAAACACTGCTCAGCTTCTTTAATAACACAGCCAACTTCTTCTCTCCGTATAAATCTATTCCATATAAGGAGGTATCTTGGCCAACTAAAATAAGCTCTTTAACGCCCTGTTGGATAAGGCGCACTGCCTCTTTTATAATTGATTTTATCGTCCTCGTCTTATACGGCCCCTTTAAATACGGTATTATGCAGTATGTGCATCTATTCCTGCAACCCTCTGAAATCTTCACATATGCATAATGTAGAGGCGTCAACCTGACCGCAGAATTATTCTCGATAACAGGATTAAAATCCAAAACGCCCCTGAACTCATCTATCTCTGGAAGCTCTTTTTTTAATTCAGACTTATATCTTTCAGGGAGACATCCTGCTACGACTATCCTTTTCACTGAACCGTCTTTTTTAGCATCAATTGCCTTCAAGACTGTATCAATAGACTCCCTCCTGGCATCATCAATAAACGCACATGTGTTGATAATAAGCGTATCAACGCCAATTGCGCTCTCTTTAAAAAAATACCCCTTCCTCTTGAATTGAGCGGCAAGATGCCCTGAATCCACAATATTTCTCGGACAACCTAAACTTATTATGCTAAAGGTCTTTCTCACAAGTTAACCACAAAGAACACAGAGAATTTATTGGGTTTTTCTTCACAAAATAAGCATTGCAGAAAATGTGAAATTAAGTGACCCCTCGGGGTGTTTTTACCTCATTACAGAGGGGTCATCCTGATCCGCCTTGGGCGGAGAAGGATCTCATCTCTATGAGGAGATCCTTCGTCGCTTCGCTCCTCAGGATGAGCAGTCGCACAGACGAAAAAACTCCCAGACTGCTCAATTAAGTCTTTACTGCGGCTGAATCCCGTTCTTCGTAACAATAACCTCCTTCTTTTCTCCCCTTTTTCCAAGGGGGCCAAGATTTTTCCCATTAAGCCTAATCGCCACGCCGCCTGCATTGCCAATGTCCAACCTTATCTCTTTTTTTGCCTCCCATACATCCTTCTCTTTCTTCTTCAAAATACCTCTAAATAGTAAGTGGCCATCTCCCATGACTTGAATCCATGTATCGGAATGAGCTACCATCTCAAGATTAACTATTCCCGTCTCCTCTCGCCCGCTGACCACAGGGGCCTTCGCCCTGGCCGCCTTTACTGCAGGCAGCGACTTTTGCTCCTTCCTTTTCTTATCAATATACGCCCCGTGCCTTCCTGATATATATCTAACAAGCCTCTTCATCTGGACAAGACTAAAAAAAACTAAAAATGCGCCTAACACGGCTACAAAAAAAATTACTATGTGTTTTTTATGTTTGGTTATCCACTCGGTTGGAAACCTTCTAGTCTTCGGAACCTTTTGGCTCTTATCTTCTTTGTGCGGCCTTGATAGATATTCTCTTACCGGCCCCTCATCTGTTGCGCCTAGAAACCGTGCATATGATTTTACGAAATTCTTTGCGTAAAAATCAGAAGGGATATCCTCTAATCTATCATCTTCAATTGTGAGTAGAATTTTTTTTGGGATGCGCGTTCTATCCGAGGCTTCTTCAAGGGAAAGGCGGTTTGCTTCCCGCGCCTTCTTAAGTGTCTGTCCAATAGACTCTGGCATAGTTCACTTATGATATATCTTCTTGCGATTCTTCTCTGATACCTTCTTTGCCTCTATACTCCGTTATCAATATCTCTCTGGGCTTACTGCCCCTGAATGGCCCTACTATGCCTTCTTCTTCCATGGCATCAATCAATCTTGCAGCCCTTGTATATCCAAGCCTGAGCCTGCGTTGAAGCATTGAAACAGACGCCTGGCCCGTCTCAAGAACCATCCTGACAGCCTCGTCAAAAAATTCATCTTTATCAACGCTGCCTCTATCGGAGATCCCTTTCTTCCGACGCTCTAATATCTCTCCGTCATAAACACATCCCCTCTGCTCTTTTATGGCCCCAATAACCCTCTCTATTTCAGCATCGGTTAAAAGAGTGCCTTGCGCCCTTATTGGCTTTGCATTCCCAGGTTCCAAAAATAACATATCGCCTTTGCCCAATAATTTATCTGCGCCATTCATGTCCAGGACAGTCCTTGAATCAACCTTTGAGGCCACTTTAAATGAAATCCTTGCAGGAAAATTTGCCTTTATCACCCCTGTGACAACATCAACCGACGGCCGCTGGGTCGCCAGTATTATGTGTATGCCCACGGCCCTTGAAAGCTGCGCAAGCCTCGTGATGGCGTTCTCTACATCCTGCTGCACCACCAGCATAAGGTCAGCAAGCTCATCTATTATCACGACTATATAAGGCAGCTTGTCCTCCGACTTTTTATTAAATATATCAATATTCCTGGCAGATGCCTTAGCTAAAATCTTGTATCTCTCTTCCATCTCATTGACTACCCAGTCAAGGGCACTAGATGCCTTTTTTGGATCAGTAACAACAGGGCACAGAAGATGCGGCAACCCATTATAGATAGCAAGCTCTACCATCTTTGGGTCAACCATTATAAACCTTAATTCGTCAGGCGTGGCATTGTAAATCATGCTCATTATCAATGAATTCACGCATACCGTCTTACCTGAGCCCGTGGTGCCTGCTATCAAAAGATGCGGCATATCGCCTAAATCAGCTACGACGCTCCTCCCGGATATATCTTTTCCAAGGGCAATTACGAGCTTTGATAACGCTGCCTTCTTCTGATATTCCGCTGATTCAAGCGCCTCCCTTAAATACACAAGCGATGTCCTCTGGTTAGGCACCTCAATGCCTACTGCTGATTTACCGGGTATAGGCGCTACTATCCTTATAGTAGCCGCCTTCATAGTAAGCGCTATATCATCGCTCAAGGCTGTTATCCTGTTGACCTTTATGCCTGGGGCTGGCTGTAATTCATACTGGGTAATAACAGGGCCTTTGGTAATATTCACTACCTTTGCCTCTATGTCAAAATCCTGCAGGGTATCTTCAAGTATCCTGGCATTGGTCTCTAAATCCTCTCCCAGCATGCGCTCTGATTCAGGCGGCGGCGAATTAAGTAAATCCAATGTAGGCATTTTATAATCACCGACAATCCTCGGCTCTATCCTGACAGGTTTTTTAGGGGCGGGTTTCGGTTTTTGAAGGACATCGGGTTTTGGGGCCCTGATGTCAGGCAAATCTGTTTTTTCAATCTCCTCCTCTTTTACAGCTATCCTTTCCTTGTCTCTTGCCTTCTCCATTTTCACTGCAGGCCTCAACCTGGGCCTTGAGCCAGAGGTCCTATCCATTTCAAATAATGTCTTCCGAATAAACACCTTTCTTAAATTTATAAACAAATCCTGAAATTTCAAAAATAAAAAAGAAAACAAGGAAGCAACCAGAAAATCAGTCGCGATTAAAAGCGATAAGATGCCGAGAGTCAAGGTTATAATATAGCTCCCTACGCTCCCGAAATATTTAAAGAGGGCCTTTGATAAAAAAAAGCCGATAAGGCCACCCCTTTCCATTATAATTACAGATTCCGCTTTCCCTGTCAGGCTAAAGAATGCACTGCTCGAACAAAACAACAGCACCACGCCAAGAGACCTTAAAATAGGCCTTTCTTCCAATCTCTCTGCGAGGATGCCTGTCCCATGGATAAGTAATAAAATAGGGATAAAAAAACCAGCGTATCCCAAAACCTTGAAGATGAGCCACGAAGTATAGGCGCCGACTATACCTATATAATTCCTTATATGCAGATTTGGGGTGGATGTCTCAAATCGTATATCATAAGGAGAATAGGAAAGGATTGCCGCCAATAAAAGCAATGCAAGCGCAAATAGAACCAGTGAGACAACAATATCCTTCTTATTTTTTTTCATTATTCGCATAATATATATTAATACCTATAAAAAAATCACCACTAATATACCAAGGGCTATACAGTAAACGCCAAATAAATGCAGCCTATTCTTGTAAAGCACCTTCAATAACAATTTTAATGAAAATACACCTACAATACAAGAAATAATAAGTCCGGCCAAATATCTTCCGCCAAAATCTGAAAAATCAAGGTCTTTTATTTTGAGCACAAATGCCCCTATAACAGCAGGCACAGAGAGTAAAAAAGAAAAACGCGCTGAGTGTTTAACGTCAAGCCCCAGAAAAAGAGACGTAGAAATAGTGGCCCCGCTCCTCGATATGCCTGGTATGGCACTGATCCCCTGTACCAACCCTATCAGAACTACCTTGAAGCCTCTGAAACCCCTGCTGCCAAACCTGACAAAATTTCCCAGAAAAAGCCAAAACCCTGTAAGAATAAGCATACTGCCGACAAACTTTACATTTGTAAATGCCGACTCTATCCGATGCCTGAAGATTAATACAAAGATAGCTGTAGAAAATGTCGCTAAGAGTATATAAAAGAGCATCCTTCTTTCGGCAGTTAGAATATAAACTATATCCTCCCAGAATACAATAAGTATGGCCAACAGGGTGCCCATGTGAAGGAAGATGTCAAAAAATATTTGCGGCTCTTTTAACCCTATCAATCTATGCAATATCACAAGGTGCCCTGAACTTGAAATAGGAAGAAATTCTGTAATGCCCTGGACAATGCCTGATATTATCGCATCAAAAAGGGTCATAGACAACTTGCCTATCTTCGCCCTTAATTTCACAAAACTTGCATTGCAAAAAATGTGAAATTAAGTGGGTTCCTGCGCCTGTTTCATGCTCAGGTTCAGCCTGCCCATCTCGTCTATCTTGATGAGCTTGACCTTCACCTTATCCCCGACCTTTACAATATCTTCTACATTCTTCACAAATCTATCGGCTAATTCAGAGACGTGTATCAAACCTTCCTTCCCTGGGCATATCTCGCAAAACGCTCCAAAATTCATAATGCGCGTAATAGTGCCTTCAAATATTGTGCCTATCTCTAGTTCGCCTGTTATGCACTTTATGATCTCTATGGCCTTTTTGATAGACTCTTCGCTGTCCGAACTGACTGAAACCTTGCCATCATCTTCAACCTCAATAGTAGCGCCTGTATCCTGTATTATCCTCTTTATCACCTTTCCGCCTGGGCCAATCAGGTCCCTGATCTTGTCCTGCTCTATAGTGTAAGCTACTATCTTAGGCGCGTACTCGGATACATTCTTTCTCGGTGTGTCTATAACCTCTGATATCTTCTCCAAAATAAACAGCCTGGCAGGCCTTGCCTGTTCCATTATCATCTTTATTAAATCAACCTCAATACCGTCTATCTTTAAATCCATCTGAAGGGCTGTAATGCCCATATCAGTTCCGGTAACCTTAAAATCCATGTCCCCAAAATGGTCTTCAACCCCTGCTATATCTGTCAGGACTACAGCATTGTCCCCTTCCTTTATCAAACCCATTGCTATCCCAGAGACAGGCTTCTTGATAGGGACGCCTGCGTCCATTAAAGAAAGTGTGCCGGCGCATACTGTAGCCATGCTGCTCGAGCCATTGGACTCTAATATGTCTGATACAACCCTTACCGTATAAGGGAAGTCTTCGCTTGAAGGCATTACATTTTTAAGCGCCCTCTCTGACAGGGCACCATGGCCTATCTCTCGCCTCCCAGGCCCCCTCGCTGGCCTCACCTCTCCTACGCTGAAAGGAGGAAAATTATAATGCAGCATGAAACTTTTAAATTTCTCGCCCTCAAGGGCATCCATCCGCTGTTCATCCTGACTCGTTCCCAATGTTGTGGTAGCAAGGCTCTGAGTCTGCCCCCTGGTAAAAAGGCCTGATCCATGTGTCCTGGGCAAAACCCCGACCTCGCAGGTTATTGGCCTGATATCTACATAGCCGCGGTCATCCACCCTTTTTTTTCTTTCTAGAATAAATCTCCTTACTACCTCCTTTTCAACCTTTAGCAAGGCATTTTTTATATCGGCCCCCTCCAATGCCTCATCCTCGGCCCTTAAGGCGTCTATTATTTTGTTGCTTAAAATATCCAATGCCTCTTCCCTCTGTTCTTTTATCGGAAGCAAATTTACTTTTTCAAGTTCAGGCAAAGAAAGATCCTTAACCTTTCCGTACAATTCATCTGAAACAGCCCTGGGCGCTTGTTTAAATTTTTCCTTTCCGCAAGGCCTCTGTAATTCCGCTTGCAATTCTATTGTTCGATTTATATAGCTTCTTGCAAACTCTATCGCCTCTGCCATTCTTTCTTCAGAAATCTCCCTGGCCTCTGCCTCAAGCATAATAACCTTGTCCCTGAAGCCGACTACGACCAGGTTCAAGGCGCTGATCTCCATCTCTTTAAATGTGGGATTTATAATAAATTCTTCATCAACCATCCCGACCCTGACCGCGCCGATAGGCCCGTCAAATGGTATATCTGAGATAGTCAAGGCGCACGAGGCGCCGATAATCGCAGGGACATCAGAATCATTCTCCCCGTCGCTTGAAAGCACCATCGCAAATATCTGAACCTCATTCATAAGGCCATCGGGAAACAGGGGGCGTATTGGCCTGTCTATTAACCGAGCCGTCAATATCTCTTTTTCAGAAGGCCTGCCTTCCCGTTTAAAATATCCCCCAGGGATCTTGCCTGCTGCATAAGTCTTTTCCTGGTATTCAACTGTCAAAGGAAAAAAATCCACACCTTCTCGCAATTCCTTTGAACATACGGCAGTAGTCAAGACAACTGTCCCCCCATATGCTACGCATACTGCCCCATTAGCCTGCTTCGCCATCTTTCCTGTTTCTATAATCAAATTTTCCCTGCCAATCTTCCTCTCAACCTTCATCTCTTCACTCATCCTCTCTCTTACAAAAAAAGGCGGATTTTTATCCGCCCCTTCCCCTGTTACATCCCTCGCTTCATCTTATTTCTTTAATTTCAATTCGTCAATAAGCCTGCGATATTTCTCTCTGTCTTCCTGCCTTAAATAATCAAGTAGCTTCTTCCTTTGGCTTACCAGACGCAACAGGCCTACCCTCGAGTTATAATCTTTCTTATGCGCCTTAAAATGCTCTGTAAGACTATTAATCCGCTCTGTGAGAAGGGCTACCTGCACGCTGCATGAGCCTGTATCATTATCATGCTCTGCAAAACTCTTTATGACCTCTTTTTTCCTGTCTTTAACTAATACCACAGTTACCTCCAATTTTGGATTATACTATGCATTCTAACATTGGTCAAGCGAATTCTTTCTGACCAGCGGCTGTCTGCGCTTAACTTCACAAAATAAGCATTGCAGAAAATGTGAAGTTAACTCACCCATTATCTGACGTGGCGGGAAATTAATAAATAAAGCCATATCTTTATATCGTAGATTAAAATAAATGGGAGATTCAGCAAGAAACCAAATAGAGAATCATTTTTTCTTATACATCTGTATCTATTTATAATATATTTCTTTTTTAAATCGTCTGATAACCGAGGAAACATCGGACCGGCCTTACTGTTGTGCCCAAGCGCTGTTCCACCTCTTATATGATATGCAAGCGCCTTTGGATTATAATACGCCTTCCAACCCTTGTTCCGGGCCCTCCAGCACAAATCTAAATCCTCATAGTACATCCCAAAAGACTCATCAAAATATCCGTTCTCATCTTTTATATCCATAAGCATTCTTTTTCTGAAAAACGCGCACGCGCCGCTTACTCCAAACACATACCCTGGCCTCTCATACTGGCCTATGTCTTCCCTCCCATAACCTCTCTCAATTGCCTTCCTGTTCCTCCCGAGAAACAAGCCTGTTGAATCCAAGGTCTTCTTATCCTGCCTCAGGATCTTGCCGGAGACCATACCGATCTTATCGCCAAGCCCGATGGCATCGATTGCCTCTTTCAGATACTCCTTATCTAAAATCACATCGTTATTTATGCATAATACGAAATTTCCTCTTGAGGCCCCTATCCCCTGATTATATGCCTTGCAAAAAAGTAGATTTCTTGTATTCCATATTAGTCTTACCTCAGGATAATATGTCCCGACCACCTCAACGCTGTCGTCTGTAGAGGCATTATCCACTACAATTATCTCTATGTCCTTAAATCCCTGCCCCCTCACAGAATCCAGACACTGCCTCAACAGCTCTTTCTTATTGTAATTTACAATTATTACTGATATCATATACTTAATTAGCCCTCGCCTTTGGCTCGGGAACCTTTTGAAATTCCATACAATAAATTATACCATGAAACCCGCTGAATCTAAACCTTTACCGTCTTTGGTTTTTATCCCTTTATTGCTGCTTGT
>CAYZNX010000011.1:0-9202 GCA_964479825.1 uncultured Planctomycetia bacterium
CGTTTCAGACGATAAGCGGATATATTGAAAAGCCATTTGAACTGGACGATCTAGTGAGTAAGGTGAAGGAGATATTAAAGATATAACGATACCGATAATCAAATGGAGCCCACCCGGGCTTCAGCCAAAGGCTGATCCGCCTCCGGCGGAAAAGCCCGGGGTTCCTGTGGGCGGAATACTGAGCGGTCTGAACATATCCGTCCGCCACAGAAACAATGGCGGACGGTTTTAGGCCGCGAATGTATAAACATGGCTATAAAAGTATTATTAGTAGATGACGAGCGGGATATAGCAGAGGTTACAAAGATACGGCTTGAATCCCGTGGGTTTGAGGTGATATGCGCTTATGACGGCCTGGATGCCTTTGGGAAGGCAAAAGAGACCAAACCTGATTTAGTGCTCTTGGATTTATTTATGCCTGTTATGCATGGCTATGAAGTCTGCAGGAAATTAAAAGACGACACTGTTACTAAGGATATACCTGTGATATTGTTCTCTGCAGGGCTGTGTAAGACAAGCTGTCCTAAGGAGGCAAAGGATGCAGGGGCAGTTGATTATGTGGCAAAGCCATTTGATGTAGAAGAGTTAGTGGATAAGATCAAGTTCTAGGCCAAGAAAATCGCCTTCGGCGATAACTTAAATACGATTTTCTTGCCCCCCCGTTTTGATTCGCTTTTGCGAATGCAAAACGAATCAGGGGGGGCTTGTATAGGAAAGTATTTTATACTTTCCTATACCGCAAGAAATAGCTTATCGAGACAGAATCTCGAACAGTTAAAAGGTAAGGCATATGGATGTAAGTACATGGGACAATATAGTAAAGGATATTAATGCGCAGCTTGAGCTTGACGAATGCCTTAAGACATCCATAGAAAGGGTTGCTGAGCTTTTAGGCGTGGAGATGACTTCCTTGATGCTTTTAGATAAAGAGAATCAGGAGCTCTCCATTAAAGTAGCAAAAGGATTGAGCGAGGATATAGTAAAAGGTGCAAAGATAAAAGTAGGAGAGGGAGTATCCGGCTGGGTGGCAAAAAATAAAGAGCCGCTTTTAATAAAGGATATAGGAAAGGACAAGAGATTTTCCAAAAGAGACGGAAAATACCATAATGATTCTTTATTAAGCGTGCCTCTAATGCTAAGGGATGAAGTAATAGGCGTTATCAATGTTAACAATAAGTCTACGAGAGAGGTCTTTGAAGAAAAAGACCTGGAGGCATTGAAGGATATCTCATTTCATATATCCAGTGCGATTGATAAGGCATTGAGGTATGAAGAGGCCAAGAGGGTTAGCCAGTTGAAATTGGATTTTGTGTCAGTTGTATCCCATGAGCTGCGTTCTCCTTTGACATCTGCAAGAGAAGGGATAAATTTAGTGTTGGATAGGATGACGGGTGAGGTCAACAAAGATCAGGAGAGGTTTCTTAATCTTTCGCGAAACAACGTTGATAGGGTTTTACATCTGATAGATGACCTTCTGGATATATCCAAACTTGAGGCGGGCAGGATTGATATGAAGAGAAATCTTCAGGATATTTCTGGCGTAATACGCAGGGCCTGCGAGGGCCTGACTGCAAGCGCTGAGAAGAAGAATATAACCTTAGGTTTAAATATCCCAGACGATAAGATAGATATGTGGTTTGATGCCGATCAGATAGAACGGGTGCTTGTAAATCTTATAGGAAATGCTATTAAGTTCACTCAGGATAGCGGCATAGTAAATATAAGGTTTGAAGACCTGAGCAGGTTTGTGCAGATTAGCGTAATAGATAATGGGCCGGGCATAGCCGAGGAGGATTTAAATAAGATCTTTGATAAATTTTATTCTGTTGTAAAGGCAAGGTCTTCCGGCACAAAAGGCACAGGCCTTGGTTTACCAATTGCGAAAGAAATAGTGGAATTGCATAGAGGAAGGATTTGGGTGGATAGCGTTGTAGGCCGCGGGTCAAGATTTTCATTTACCCTGCCTAAGGATATACGGGCAATATAGGATAGTTATGCCCCACAAACAAAAAAAATCTTTAGGTGAAAGCTTGATAGAGGAAGGAATTATAACCACTGATCAGCTTAAACAGGCAAGGCTAGAAGAAAAGCGCTCTGGCCAGCGTTTAAGAAAGGTCTTGGTTAAGATGGGGTTCATTGCCGAAGAAGACCTGGTGTCATTCCTGAGCAATAAATTAGGGGTGCCGAGGATTGAACTGAATACCTATCTGATAGACCCCAGGGTTATTGAATTGGTCCCTGAGCACCTGGCCAGAAGGCACGAACTTATACCTGTTTTTAGAATAGGAGACCGTCTTACCTGTGCCATGGTTGACCCTTGGAATGTATTTGCCCTGGACGAGGTAAGGATGAAGACAAATCTGATTATTGAGCCTGCTGTAGCAACAGAGACTGAAATAAAAAAGGCCCTGGATGAGCACTATGGCGCAAAAGGCACAATGGAAGAGGTGATAAAATCTATTGATGAAGAAGGTCTTGGAATAAAAGAAGGAGGGGAGTTTGACCTTAAAAAATTGGAGGGGATAGCTGAGGAGCCTGTAGTCATAAAGCTGGTAAATCTAATTATTATGAAGGCCGTCAGCGAAGGCGCAAGCGATATCCATATAGAGCCGGAAGAGGAAGCGTTAAGGCTCAGGTTCAGGGTTGATGGCATGTTGCACGAAGTAAGCGCCCCGCCTAAACATCTTCAATCAGCTATTATTTCAAGGATCAAGATAATGGCGAATTTGAATATTGCTGAGAGGCGTTTGCCTCAAGACGGCCGGTTTACTATTAAGATGGAAGGCAGGGAGATTGATATCAGGGTTTCATGTGTGCCGACAATATACGGAGAAAACGTGGTATTGCGCATTTTAGATGTCTCGAGCGCGCTATTATCTCTAAAGGAAATCGGATTTTCTAAGGATATTCTAGAAAGGTATCAGAGGATTATCTTTTATCCCCACGGCATGATCCTGGTCACCGGGCCTACTGGATGCGGGAAGACCACTACGCTTTACGTCTCACTGGATAAGATAAATACAGTTGAGAAGAATATAATAACTATTGAGGACCCTGTTGAGTACAAGCTTGCAGGTATCAGGCAGATCCAGGTGAATCCTAAGGTAAACCTGACCTTTGCCAATGGCCTGAGGTCAATATTGAGGCAAGACCCTGATGTCATAATGGTAGGAGAGATCAGGGATTTTGAGACTGCTGAGATTTCTATTCATGCTGCCTTGACAGGCCACATGGTCTTTTCTACTCTCCATACAAATGACGCGCCAGGCGCATTGGCAAGGATGATAGATATGGGTGTTGAGCCATTCTTGATTTCATCTTCTGTTATTGGAGTTCTGGCACAGAGACTTGTGAGGATTATCTGCAAGGATTGCAGAGAGGAGTATGTTCCAACACAGGAGGCCTTGAAGGATATTGGATTATTAGATGAATCAAGAATAAAGTTCTATCGCGGCAGGGGATGTTCTAAATGCATGAATACTGGATATAAGGGCAGGATCGGTATTTTTGAGTTGATGGTGCTGGATAAAGAGATACGCAATCTGGCTATTGCTAAGGCACCTCACGAGGCTATAAAAAGACAGGCTGTTGCTTCTGGCATGGTTACGTTAAAACAGGATGGTATCCAGAAGGTCAAGGACGGCCTGACAACGGTTGAAGAGATGCTTCGCGTTACACAGGAGGAGGAATGATCTTAATCGTTTACCGAGTCGTACGGTACACGGTTAACGGTAAACGAAACAAGGAGATTTCACTTTGCCTACTTACATATACAAAGCACGGGATGCAGCGGGTAAGCTAGTGAAAGGCGCCATGGAGGCGGCAAGCAAGGATGAGTTTACAGAAAAACTTCACAGAATGGGTTATATGGCCACCCATGTCACAGAGGCCCGCCCTGGTATCAGGATTGAGTCAGTATTTGATAAATTCAAAAGGATAGGCGCAGAGGACATGATTGTATTCAATGTCCAACTTGCCAACATGATAAATGCAGGCATACCTATATTAGTCTGCATGGACACGCTGGATAAGCAGATTGAGAATAAGAATTTAAGAGATACAGTAGATAGTGTTAAGAGAAATCTGGAGGCTGGAGATAGTTTTTCTCAGGCCCTGACAAGGCACCCGGCCGTATTTTCAAAGTTATTTATTAGCATGGTAAAGGTTGGAGAGGCGAGCGGAAAATTAGACACTGTTTTAACAAGGTACGCCGAATTTACAGAGCGGCAGCTAGACTTAAATCAGAAGATAAAGGGGGCGCTTTTTTATCCTATTATACTTTTATTGGCCGGCATAGCAGTTACAATTTTTATAGTGGCATCTATTATCCCGCAGTTCGCTGAAATTTTTATGAAAGTTGGAATAAGATTACCTATGCCAACCATGGTCCTCTATAAGATTGGGACATGGATCAGGCATTACTGGCATTTATTTACGTTACTTCTTGTTGCAGTTTGGCTGGCTGCGAGATATTACGTGAAGACAGATATAGGAAGGTTTAACTTTGATAGGTTTAAATTAAAGGTGCCCATTGTAGGTTCATTATTACGCAAGGTTTGCATAGCCAGATTTTCCAGGACACTGGCAACGCTTTTGTCAAGCGGGGTTCCTATCTTGCAATCGTTGGATATAACCAGGGAGGTGATAGGCAATGAGGTATTAGGCCGCGTTATTGGAGGCGTAAGCGATTCTGTGGCAAAAGGAGAAAGGATCGGAGAGACATTAAAGATAAGCGAGGAATTTCCACCGGATACTGTCCAGATGGTTTCAGTGGGAGAAGAGACTGGAGACCTGGACGGGATGTTAAATAAGATAGCAGATTTTTATAATATGTCTATCACTTATAGCATAAAGAAATTGACAACTGTCTTGGAGCCATTATTTTTAGTTATTATGGGAGGCATGGTAGGTTTTATAATGGCATCAATGCTTCTGCCGATGTTTGATATGATGAAGATTCTACGTCGTTAACTGCATTATCGTTTACCGTACAGAACGGTAAACGGTTCACGGTAAACGAAACAGGGAGGTTAGAGATGAAGAAAGGTTTTACATTAATTGAATTACTGATAGTAATAGCTGTGATTTCCATTCTGATAGGCATTGCGCTTCCTCGCTTTAAAGGGATGCAGGACGAAGGAAACATTGCCAAGGCAAAGGCTGAATTAAAAACGCTTCAAAGCGCTGTAGAAAGCTACTATATCCATAATAATAATACGTACCCAGCCACAGGCGCTACAGCCCTTCAGAACGCCTTAGCCAGTGCTGTGCCTAGCATTATCACTTACGTGCCTACAGATCCCTTTAGTACCAGCGGCGCTGATTATGTGTATGTAATGGGCGGCACAAATAGTAAGTTTTATATCATTTATTCCGTGGGGCCAGGCGGCAATGGCAGCGCTGCTATTTCTAGCGATGCAGTCAGCGAGACAAATGGCTCGAGCTGTATCTATGTGTCTAATATGGGAACGGACACGCAGCCGTAGCATTATCGTTTACCGTTTACCCGCTCGGCTTCGCCTCGCTGTTTACCGTTTACCGTAACGGTAAACGGTTCACGAAACAGGGGGAAAAGAATGATGAAATGAAGAAAGGCTTTACATTACTCGAAATTCTTATCAGCATCATCATCCTTACAGTAGGGGTGATTGCGTTAGCCGGCGCTTTTAGTTCAGGCATCTTCGCCTCTACTGATGTGGAGGATGTGGACCTGGCTTTAAATATTGCGCAGGCAAAAATGGAAGAGATTAAAAATACAGCCTTTTCTAGTTTAGCTGACAGCGGGCCTACAGCTGACCCTAATTTTCCAAATTTTAATGTTAGCGTTAATGTTGCAGAAAGCCAGAATCCCATGCAGGTAGATGTGGCTGTTAGTTGGAATGTTAAAGGCGGACAAACAGGCGTTACCTTAACAACACTGATAGCGGATTATACTACTCAGTAAGAAGATGAATAAAGGACTGACATTAATCGAGCTTATGATTACAGTTGTAATCTTTGTTATTTTGACAGCTGTTGTAGCATATATTCTTCGCGCAGTATTATTAAGCTGGTCTAGCCAGGAAACAAGAACAGGGATTGACATAAGCCTTGATAGAGGCATAGAGGAGATAACGAGGGATTTAAGAGAAGCAAGGGCAGCGCAGTCTTCAAGCGATGAAATAAGATTTACTCAGGATCTAAGTGCTTATTATATCTATTATCTCTATAATAGCAATGACTCTTATCCACCTGCTTTTAATCAAACTACCTATCAGTTGCGAAAGGCAGCAGTTACTGGCGGTATAAGCGGCACATTTACCTATGGTTCAGGTCAGATTATTATAAATGATGTCCTTGCCCCGCCCACATCGGATTTATCTTTAAGCAGCAATCTGATAACACTTGATTTAAGTGTTAAACGTGGCGATGAAACAATAAGGTCAAGGACACAGGTGAGGCCAAGGAATGTATGAAGAAGCTATCAGCTGTCAGCTATCGGCTAAACGCGGCGCAGTACTGATTATGACGTTTATAATCATGGCTGCACTTACTGCAATTACTAGTGCCTTTTTATATATGATTTCTGTCCAGACCAAGGGTGGAGGATACGATATAGCAAGCCATAAGGCGCTTTGGCTTGCTGATGCAGGGATCCAGAAGGCCTTCTATACACTTAAAAACGATCCTGCTTTCCAAAATAATCCTACAACCATAAGCGGTTCCTTGGGGGAGGGCACATATTCTGTAGGCGTAAGCAAAACCGGTAGCATTTATACCTTTACTTCTACTGGCACGGTGTTTAGCTTACAAAGGCAAGTTCAGGCAAGCGCTGCTTTGTCCTCGTCAGTTTTAGTGCGCAGTATCCATGCTGACGGAAGTATTGTTGACCTTACTGGCTCAAGCGGCGTAATAAATGCCAATGTAAGCTGCCACGTGCAGCTGAAGGTACCTCAAACAATGACCATAAATGGCACGATAACCGAAGGCTACCCCATGATTAATCCTACGTTGGACTTTGATTACTATAAAAACCTTGCCTCTGCCTCAGGCCAGCTGGTAGTCGGAAGTTACACCTTTGAGAATGGAACTTACACCGGCGTATGGTATGTAACCAGAGGAGTAACTATTGGCAATAATGCTATTATAAACGGCTCAATCTTCTCAGACAGCGACATTCAGTTTAGAGATAAGGCAGATGCTGTTCAGATAAGCCCGAGCCCTCTTACTAATTATCCAGCCCTGGCTGCCAAAAATAATATTAGCACTTCTGCTACCGGCGCCCCTGGTCAAAGGATAGGGCTGCAGAATAGCACCATCAATGGTTTGATTTTAGCACAGAATAATGTAACCTTTGATTATGTGAAAGATTCTACTATAAACGGCACCATATTGGTGGGCAATAATTTCTCTATGCAGGATGGAAGCGGTATCACTATAAATTATAACGAAAATATTTTTGCGCCCATGCCGGCAACTTTTACTTACTCCGAGAATCCACAGGCAACAAAGGCGGTTATATCGCAAAAGGATTGGAACGAGATTGTCCCAGTTTCATAAAAGTATATACCGAACAGTGTAAATGGGGCACTAAATTAAAAGCAATGTTTAAAAAAGATTATATAGTAGGGTTAGATATTGGGTCTTCGTCTATAAAATTAGCTCAATTTCTAAAAGCGCAAGACGGTCTGCAGTTAGTTAGGGCTGATTTTGAGGAGGTTGGCTATACGAGCGATGAGGCCTTGCGTGAAAAAGAAATAACGGATCTCCTTAGAAAGATGGTCAAGAAAATCGATGTTAAAAACTCTAAATTCATTGTCACTATAAATTGTCCTAAGACCGCGATAAAAAAAATAACAGCGCCTTATATGCCAAAAGGGGAGCTCCGTAATGGCATCAGACTGCAGGCAAAGAATTATTTCCCATTTTCCATAGATGATGCATTGTTGGACTTTGAGATATTAGGCGAGGTGGTTGAGAAGGGCATTAAGAAATATCAGGTAGTCATTGCTACCTCTCCCAAGGGAACAATTAATAGATACCTGTCTCTATTAGCGAAACTTGACATAAGGCCGCTCTCATTTATTCCTGTGCCCTATGCCTTGCAGAGATTGGCTCAAGGGCTCCATAGTGAGCGGCCCCAGACAATATGTTTTATAGACATAGGTAGTTCTCATACAGAATTAGTTATCTTCTCCGCCAAAGGCGGAAAAGGGCTGACCCTGATATTTTCCCGCAAGATCCCGATAAGGGCAAGCGACTTTACCAAGGAGATGACAGGTGTTTTACTTTCGGATAAGGGCAGGACAGAACTTTCATTGGATGAGGCAGAGAGGATAAAGCGGGAGATTGGCATACCTGGTGCTGGCGAGTACAGGATGATAGAAAACAAAATTTCTACGACACAGATATTGTCTATGATCAGGAGACCATTAGAACAGTTGGCAAGCGAAATAGAGAGATGCTTTGATTATTATAGAGAAGAGACAGAAGGCGCTAGGGTTGATTCTCTGGTATTACTGGGTGGAGGGGCCTCTCTTAAAGGTATAGCTGATTTTCTTTCTGAAGAATTAGGAATGGAGGTAAGGCTTGAGCCCCTCACCCTAACCCTCTCCCCAGAGGGGAGAGGGAAGGGTGAGGGGGAGAAGATTTCTTATCAGCTAGCTGTGGCTGTAGGTGCAGCCCTAAGTGAGGCAAAAGGCATCAATCTACTTCCTCTGGAAATCAAAGAAGAAACAAAGCAGACCTTCAAACGCGCATCTGTCCAGGCAATAGTTACAGGGGTCGTCCTTACCTCAATGCTTTTTTATATAGGGATAAGGATGAAGCTTACTAATTTCCAAAAAATAGCAGCTGCTGCCAGAATGGAGCTCTCAAGTTTAGGGCCTCAGTTAGAAGAGGTTAAGAAGATAGAGTTAGTAAATGAGATATTGCGAGACGAACCATATTGGGAAGATGTCCTTAGAGAATTGAGTAACATTATCCCTGACGATGTCTATCTTACAGAATTTGTTATGAAAGAGAAGACTATTACAATGCGTGGCGTAGCCTCTTCTAAAGAACCTGAGCAATCGCTGTCAGATTTCATGATTTCTCTGGAAAAAGGCATATTTAAGGCCGTGAGACTAGTTGGCACAAAACAGATGAGAGATATGCCCGGCAATAAATTTGAATTAGAATGCTGGGTGGATTAACATCGTTTACCGTTGACCGTTTACCGTGT
>CAYZNX010000011.1:9302-16529 GCA_964479825.1 uncultured Planctomycetia bacterium
AACGGTAAACGAAACATAGCGAATTGGAACTAGTATGGAGTTGACGAGAGAGAGGTTGATTGGGATTATATCTAGCGCAATAGTAATTATCGTCCTAGGACTCTATGTTTTTTTATACAGGCCGATCATTTATAAATGCGCCGAGGCAGGCGCTGAATGCCGAGGCATTGAAAGAGAGATATTACGAGGCCGCGAGGCAATAGGTCTTTTAGGGAAGGATAACATAAAAAGAGTGCTCATATCTGAAAAAGATATTTCTGTTGCAATAGATGAGCTGACCAAAGAAGCCAGGTCAAAGGGCATTAACTTCGTCTCCATTACCCCGGGGAAAATAGAAAGTCCCAGTGACTCCAGATATAAGATCTTTCCGATAGACATAGAGATGGAGTCCGCATATAAAGAATTGGCTGAATTTTTAGGTTTAGTTGAGCAACTGAAGAAGGGCTTGGTTACAGTAAGGTATCTTGATATTGTATCTGATAGCGAAAGAAGCGCTTGGCTTAATACCAGGCTGATAGTAAATATGTATCTTTTAAACAAGTAATAGAAAAGGAGTGCTTCGTTAACCGTAACGGTACACGGTACACGATAAAGTAATGCAGAATAAAAAATTAATAGCATCGATTGTTTTAGGGATTTTAGCTGTCTTTAGTTTGACTTATGGGATGCTGACGCCTTCAAAGATAAGGCGCGAGATTTCCAAAGGACCTATAAGCATTAAAGGCCAGGACGCAGTTAGTAGAGAGGCAGAGGCAGCCCCTCCTGTGAGCCGACTAAGAAGAAGCACTTTTACCTCCTGGGGAAGGGATCCTTTTTCCTCTGTCCCTGGTGCCTCTGTGACAACAGCTATCTCTGAGATGAGTCTTACAGGGATCCTGTGGGATGATGAGGCGGCCTTAGCTATGATAAACGATATTCCAGCAGGGATAGGAGATAAGATAGGCGCATATACCATTATAGCTATCCAGAAGGACAGGGTTATACTTAGTGACGGCACTAATAATTTTGAACTCCTTCTCTCCCCTGATCGCTGAGTTAACTTCACATTTTCTGCAATGCTTATTTTGTGAAGTTAAGCTCTGACAGCCTCCAGCCCTAGGCGGTCCCCCTATTTTTAATTGACTAATATCCTGCATATATGCTAATATATGGCGGCTATGGTGAAACATAAGCCGAGGCGTCTTGTTGTTTTCTGGCTATTTAGGATTGTAGCAGCGCTTCTCTACGTCCTTCCTATTAGATTTGGCCTTAAGGCAGGTCAGGCTATCGGAAGGTTAGTCTTCTACGGCCTTAAGAGCGAGCGCGAGATAACGCTGAGTAATCTTAACTTAGCATTTGGCGATACTAAATCTCAGAAAGAAAAGAAGGTTATAGCAAGGCAGGTCTTTGAGAATCTGGGAAAGAATTTTGTAGAGATAGTCTCGCTTTCCAAATTTAACAGGGCCAATATAGATAGATATATTAAATGCAGAGGGCTGGAGATTATTGAAGGGCTTATAAGCAAGGGAAAGGGCGGCATAGTCCTTTCAGCGCATTTTGGAAACTGGGAGCTCATGGCGCATTACTTTGCAATAAAGGGGTATTCAGTAAATGTTATTGCCAGGCGGGTCAGGCTTGAGCATTTTGAGAGATTTTTGGACAGGATCAGGGAGCACAACAGAGTCAAGATATTATATAGGGATGCATCAGCAAAGGATGTAATAGCACTTCTTAAGAAAAATGAATTTATAGGCATAATGCCAGATCAGGATATGGACAGCGTATCAGGGGTGTTTGTTGATTTTTTTGGCCGCAAGGCCTATACGCCAGACGGGCCTAGTGTTTTAAATCTTTTGACAGGCGCTTTTATAATACCATGTTTTATTGTGAGAAAAAGATTCGGGCACGAGGTTGTAATTGAAGGGCCGCTTGAATTAGCTGCAGGAGGCGACAGGGAAAAGGATATATTGGAAAATACCAGGCGGTGTTCAATGGCCATAGAGGGTTATATAAAGAGATTCCCCTCGCAATGGGTATGGTTTCACAGGCGATGGAAGACCCTGCCAGTATCAGAACAAAAGGTCAGCGAAAAGTGAAGAGTGTAAAGTGTAAAACAGGAACAGCAATCCCTTTCTTTCTATTAGCCATGAATATTAGTTTTCTTTGTTTTGCACAGGACAAGGCGAAATCCGACCATCAAGTCAATGGGTTTTCTCTTTCGCAGTATGAAGAGGACGGGAGGAAGAAGTGGGAGCTGAATGGCAGGTCAGCAGGGCTCGAGGAGGATCGGGTTAAGATTAATGAGATTTCGGCATTGGCCTTCGGGGATATTACGTCCCTCAAGTTAAAGGCAAAGGAGGGCAGCCTGGATACACAGGGCCAGGTCGTGCATCTTGCGGATAATGTGGTAATTAAATCTACGGATGGCACAACAGTTACCACAGATTCTTTAGATTGGGATGCGGAGACTAAAAACGTATTTACCGAAGAAGCCGTCAATATAAGAAGGTCTGATTTTGAGGTCAATGGCAAAGGCGCAAAGGTGGATCTAGAGGCTAAAACCGCAGAATTAAAGAGGGATGTTGTTGCGAATATAAAATCTCTGGATGCAGGCCAGGACTTTCTACAGACCACAGACCACAGACTACAGACCACGATTATAACATGCGATGGCCCCCTTGATATAAATTATAACAAGGATCGAGCGACCTTCAGGAATAATGTAAGGGTTGAAGATGCCCACGGCGATATATTTGCAGACCGCATTGATGTTTATTTTAACCATAATACAGAAGGCGTGAGATGTGTAGTCGCGAGGGGGAATGTCAGGATTGTAAAGGATGGGAATATAACATATAGTGAAAAGGCGATTTATTTAGTGGAACAGGGACGAGTGATATTGCCTGAGCGGCCAAAGCTGGTGATTCAAAATGATTATGCCGAACAACAATGAGCACTTACTAGAGATAGAAAATCTTACGAAGTCCTACGACGGCAAGAAGGTAGTGGATGGCGTCACTATGAGGATAAAAAGAGGCGAGGTGGCAGGACTTTTAGGGCCTAATGGTGCTGGCAAGACTACTACCTTCTATATGGTAGTGGGTATGTTGAGGCCAGATAGCGGAAGGATAATCTTTGATGGTAAGGATATTACGAGATTAGCTATGTTTAAACGTGCTAGGAACGGGCTGGGTTATCTTTCGCAGGAGCCGTCTATTTTCAGAAAACTAACTGTTGAGGAAAATATAATGGCAGTATTGGAAACATTGGACCTCCCGAGGTCTCTAAGGAAAGAGAGGTTGGAGGAATTATTGAATGAACTGGATATAGCCCGTCTTTCCAAGAAGAAGGCCTACATGCTTTCTGGAGGAGAGAGGCGCAGGTTAGAGATAACAAGGGCATTGGTCAGGGCCCCTCTTTTTATACTTTTAGACGAACCGTTTAGCGGCATAGACCCTATTGCAGTTAGTGATGCTCAAGAAATTATATCAGGGCTTAAACAGAAAGGGCTGGGGATATTACTTACTGACCATAATGTAAGAGAGGCACTTGAAATAACAGACCGTTCATATATAATGGCAGAGGGAAGGATACTTATATCAGGCACTGCTAATGAGCTGATTAGGGACCAAAAGGCGCGCGAGATCTATCTGGGCGAGAAATTTAAGCTATAATAATTTCACATTTTCTGCAATGCTTATTTTGTGAAGTTACGAAATGAAATTTTTCATCAGAAAAAACAAGAATTGTAAAAGGACCTTAGAGGTAGCGCTTCCGGCTGAAAAAGTCAGGGATGAGTTTGACAGGGTTTATAAAAGTATAGGGAAAACTGCCAGCGTTCCGGGTTACAGGATAGGCAAGGCCCCGAGGGATTTATTGGAGCTTTACTACGGGAAGACAGCAGAAGAGGAAGTATTAAAGAATCTTATTCCCGAGGCCTATAAAAAGGTCCTTGAAGAGCACAAACTGGAGCCTATAGGTTATCCTCATATTAGCGATGTAAGGCTTGATTTTAAAGAGGGCCTTTCTTACAGGGCCAGCATTGAGACAAGGCCAGAATTTTCTTTGAGGAACTACAAAGGACTGAGATTGAAGCGAAAAGACATGGAGATAAAAGAAGAGGATGTAGAGAAAAATCTTGAGGCAATTAGAGAGGCGAATGCACAACGTGTGCCAAAGCAAGACAGCGAAGAAAAAGAGAAGGTTCTTCCGGGATTAGACGATGAATTCGCGAAGGATTTAGGATTTGAAACCCTGGAAAAATTAAAGGATGCGGTCCGCGGAAATCTGAAAGAGAAACTGAAGCAAGAAAGCGAATCGGATTTAGAGATGCAGGTGATAAACCAGCTTATTGAGGGCATAAATTTTGAATTACCCGAGTCTCTTGTAAATACGGAGAAGGAGAGGTTGTTAAAGGATGCAAATAACAGGATTGCTTATATAGACGCCGTCCAGAAAAAACAAAATCCGGATAAGAGCTTTAGTTTGACCGATAAAGACAGGAAAGAATTAGAAGAGAATGCGCAGAAACAGGCAGTGCAGCAGGTAAAGGCATTTTTTATACTGGACAGGATTGCCCAGATTGAAAAGATATATTTAAAAGAAGAGGATATAGAGAGGCGCGTAGAACAGATAGCAGCCCAGTATAAGAAGACAAAGGATGAGGTCAGAAGGCATTTAGAAAAGAGTCACATGCTTGACGAGATAGCAGTGAATATGCGAAATGCAAAGGTGATGGAGTTTTTGCTGAAAGAGGCAAAGGTCGCGCCTTCTAAAGAAGTGAAACAAAGAAGTGCTCATGAAAGGGGGTATGCATGTCTACTTTAGTTCCTATAGTAGTCGAGCAGTCAGATAGGGGAGAACGCGCTTATGATATCTATTCGAGGCTTTTAAAGGACAGGATAATTTTTATTGGCGATGCGATAAGTGACGTGATTGCAAATCTTGTAATTGCCCAGATGCTTTTCCTGCAGCAGGAGGACCCTGACAGAGATATCAATGTTTATATCAATTCTCCAGGCGGGATTGTAACAGCGGGTCTTGCGATATATGACACGATGCAGTTTGTGAAGCCAGATATCTGCACGTATTGCGTAGGCCAGGCTACAAGCATGGGGGCGGTACTGCTTGCAGCAGGCACTAAGGGCAAGCGTCTCGCCCTTCCGAATGCCAGGGTTATGATACATCAGCCTTGGGGCGGAGTTCAAGGCCCAGCTGCAGATATAAGTATACAGGCGAAGGAAATTTTGAAAATGCGCGACAGGATCAATGAGATACTTGCGAAACATACAGGGCAGAAATTGGAGAAGATTCAGAAGGACACGGACAGAGATTATTTTATGTCTAGTGATGAGGCAAAGGAGTATGGCGTAATTGACGAAGTAATTATAAGCGAAAAGAAAAATAAGAAATAAGCGAGGAGAGGAGTTGCTTGGGTTATAGAGTTATAGGGTTACTTGGGTGAGGAAAGGGAGAAGAGATTAGGCATGAAGGACAATTATTTGTTGACGCCAGGGCCAACGCCTGTAGTGCCTGAGGCGCTTGAGGCAATGGCAAGGCCTATAATACATCACAGGACCCCGGAGTTTCAGGCAATATTGAAGGAGACCGAGGAGGCCCTGAAGTATGTATTTCAGACAAAGAACGATGTTTTAATAATATCGTCGAGCGGGACAGGAGCTATGGAGGCCGTAGTGAGTAACCTCCTTTCTCCAGGAGATAAGGCCATAGTTGTAAGGGCTGGTAAATTCGGAGAGAGATGGGGAGAATTGTGCTCGGCTTATGGCATTGGGTTTATTCCAATAGATGTAGAATGGGGTAAGGCAGTTGACCCACAGGAGATAAAGAAGATAATTAAAGAACCCGAAACACGAATAAAGGCAGTTTATGTCACCTTGTGCGAAACCTCGACAGGTGCGGCTTGCGACATAGAAAAAATCGCAAATATTACCAAGGATTACGAGGCAGTACTGGTAGTAGATGCCATAAGCGCCTTGGCCGCAGTGCCTTTAAATACAGACGAATGGGGGATAGATGTTGTAGTGGCTGGTTCGCAGAAGGGCCTTATGATTCCGCCGGGCCTTTCTTTTGTGAGCCTGAATCAAAAGGCATGGGAGCTGGTAAAAAAATCAAAACTCCCCAGATATTATTTCAACCTTATGACATACAAAAAATCTATAGAAAAAACCGACACGCCGTATACCCCAGCGGTGAATCTTGTTATTGGCTTAAATGAAGCCCTGAAGAAGATTAGAAAAGAGGGTATTGAGAATATAATCAGTGTGCACAGAAGACATGCTGAAGCTGTCAGGGATGCAATAAAGGCGCTCGGATTACAACTTTTTGTGCCTGATGCGTATTCCGACGCTGTTACTGCTGTAAGAGTGCCTGAGGGCATTGACGGCGCCAAGTTAGTGAAAACAATGCGTGATAAATATGGGGTGGTCATTGCTGGAGGCCAGGCAGAATTAAAAGGGAAGATTTTCAGGATAGCGACCATGGGATACATAGGAGAGAGAGACTTAAAGGTGTGCATAGAGACTCTGGAGACTGTTCTTTTGGAGATGGGATATAGGTTTGAGAAGGGGGTTGGGGTCAAGACGTTTGAGGAGGCATTGAAATAATGAAAAATTCCAAACTACAAATTCCAAATCACAAACCAAAAAACTAAAGAACCGAAAAACGTAAAAACAAAATGTTTTTCTGTTTTTAAGTTTTTTCGTTTTTAAGTATTATTTGGGTGCTTGGAATTTGTAATTTTAAAGGAGAAATATATGTTCAAGATACTCATTAGCGATTCTCTGGCAGAAGAGGGCGTCGAGATACTTAAAAATGTAAAAGAGTTTAAGGTTGATGTAAAGTTGAAACTCTCGCCGGAAGAATTAAAAAAACTCATAAAGGATTATGATGTGCTTATTGTGCGCAGCGACACCAAGGTCACAAAGGAAATAATAGAGAACGCTGACAGATTAAGGATTATTGGAAGGGCTGGGGTTGGGCTTGATAATGTAGATTTAGATGCGGCCTCCAAGCGTGGGGTGATTGTTATGAATTCCCCTGGCGGAAACACTATTTCTACAGCAGAGCATACGATGTCTCTTATTCTTTCTCTTTCAAGGAACATATCCCAGGCAGATATGTCAACCAGAAAAGGAGAGTGGGAGAGGAAGAGATTCAAAGGGGTTGAGCTATACGGAAAGACCCTGGGGATTATTGGCCTTGGGAAGATAGGCAGTGAGGTTGCGAAGC
>CAYZNX010000012.1:0-15366 GCA_964479825.1 uncultured Planctomycetia bacterium
GTGAGATTAAAGAAGTTAATAAACTGAGGGGTCAAGAAAATTTCTTGTGCAAAATTTTCTTGACAAATAGCACTCTAAGTGTTAGAGTGCTAATCTATCGCATGGATTTTCTATATCTTAACTTCACATTTTCTGCAATGCTTATTTTGTGAAGTTAAGCCTGGAAGAGCAGGGGATTAGATATGAGGCAGGTAGATATTGAACAAAGACAGAGGAAGATTTTATCAGCGATTGTCGAGTCTTATATAGAGACTGCGGTTCCGGTAGGGTCTCGTTCTCTTTCGCAAAGATTCAGATGGTCTATGAGTCCGGCAACTATTCGAAACGTGATGGCTGACCTTGAGGAGATGAACTTCGTTACGCACCCGCACACTTCTGCAGGCAGGGTTCCGACTGATAAAGGATACAGATTTTACGTTGATACTTTACTGGAACCAAAACATCTTACAAAAGAGGAAGAGACTATAATAGCGAGGCTTCTTAACAGGCGATGCGAAGACTTTGATTCATTGATGCGAAACGCATCCGCCGCTATTAACTTGATTACAAATGTTACAGGCATAGTGCTTACGCCGAGGCTCAAAAAAAGTATTTTTAAGCGTATAGAATTTATCCCCATTGATGCCATGCGCATACTTACAGTGCTTGTTACTGGTTCGGGTCTGGTGAAGAATTATATTATTGAGATAGACGAGGATATCATCTTACCAGAGTTATCGAGGATATCTGAATTTTTAAATCAGGAACTCGAGGGCATGTTTTTGGGGGAGATAAGGCATTATATTACCCGCAGGCTGCTCGAAGAGCAGGATTCTTTTTATACCTTTTTAAAAAAGGCAATGTTTATGTTATCAGCCCCGAGTTTATTAAAGATGGACGATATGGTTTATTTTGAGGGTACGGCGAGCCTTATGTCGTATCCTGAATTTAATGATATATCGAAGGCCAGGGCTTTCTTAAAACTTTTTGAAGAAAAAAAAGATATTTTAGATTTGTTGACTGAGGACATGGAGTCTGATGGGGTTAAGGTGCACATAGGCAGGGAAAACGTCTGTAAATATATCCAGGAGTGTTCAGTAGTTACGTGTAATTATAAGACAAAGGACAGGACAGTGGGCGCAGTTGGGGCAATAGGACCTACCCGTATGGAATACGGTAAGATTATATCTGCCGTAAGATATCTATCCGAGATGTTAGGAAAGGTGCTGGAAGACATTGGCTGAATCCAGGGCTTTACCAAAGAAGAATAAAATCCTTTTGGCCTTTGATGACTACAACAGCTTGAAGGAAAAGGCCGCCAAGTCAGACGAATATTTTGATAGATTGCTCAGGATCCAGGCCGACTTTGATAACTACAAAAAGCGGCTTGAGAGGGAAAAGATAGAATTCATAAAATTTGCAAACACGGAGTTGATAGTAGAGATATTGAATATCATGGATGACTTTGAGCGCGCAGTCGAGGCCGGCAAAACCAAACATGATTTTGATATATTGCATAAAGGCGTTGAGATGATATGGAAGGACCTGAAAGAATTTTTAAAACAAAAAGGTTTGGAAGAGATAGAGGCAAAGGGGAAGCCCTTTAATCCTCATGAGCATGAGGCAATGATGCAGTTAGAGACAGATGAACATCCTGACGGCCATATAGTTGAAGAATTTCAGAAAGGATATATTTTGAACGGCAGGGTTATACGGCCTGCTAAAGTTAAAGTAGCAAAGAAACCAAAAGACTGAAAAACCAAAAAACCAAAAAACAGAAAAACAAAAAAATCTATGTTTTTAAGTTTTTACGTTTTTAAGTTTTTTGGTCAATCGTGCAACAACGAGGAGGTACAAAATGGCTAGAGTCATCGGTATTGATCTAGGGACTTCAAATTCTGCAGCAGCTGTAATGGAGGGCGGCCGTCCTTCCATCATTCCAAGCGCAGAGGGAGCAGGCGTTGCCAGCGGCAAGGCATTCCCGTCTTTTGTGGCATTTACAAAGGACGGCCAGCGGCTTGTAGGCGAACCAGCCAGGCGCCAGGCTGCGGTGAATCCAGAAGGCACTATTTATGCTGCAAAGAGAAAGATGGGGACAGATTTTAAATTCAAGATATATGGCAAGGAATACACGCCGCAGCAGATATCGGCATTTATCCTGCAAAAAATAAAACAGGATGCCGAGGCATATCTAGGCGATAAGGTCGAGGAGGTAGTAATTACATGCCCGGCATATTTTGATGATAATCAACGCCAGGCTACAAAGGATGCAGGTGAGATTGCAGGCCTCAAGGTTTTAAGGATAATTAATGAGCCGACAGCAGCTTGTCTTGCTTATGGCCTGGACAAGGTTGGCAAGGAGCTCAAGATAATGGTATTTGATTTTGGAGGAGGTACTCTGGATGTAACTATTATGGATATGTGGTACGATAAGGGACACAATGCAAGCGGATTCGAGGTAAAGTCAACAAGCGGGGATACGCATCTTGGCGGCACGGATATGGACGATATCATGTTAGACTATATTGGAGGCCAGTTTAAAAAAGAGACCGGGATTGACCTTAAGAGAGATAAGATGGCAATGCAGAGATTGCGTGAGGCAGCTGAGAAGGCCAAGGTTGAACTCTCCAGCACGCTGACAACAGATTTAAACCTGCCTTTTATTACTGCGGATGCAAACGGCCCTAAACACCTTACCATGTCTATTAACAGGGCAAGGCTTGAAGAACTTGTGGCGCCTATTGTAGAAAGATGCAAAGGGCCTGTTGATCAGGCGCTAAGAGATGCAAATTTTACTCCGGACGATATAGATAAGATAATCATGGTAGGCGGCCCTACAAGGATGCCCATAGTCCAGAAATTTTTAGAGGAGCATGTGGGTAAGAAGATGGAGCGCGGGATTGACCCTATGGAATGCGTTGCCCTGGGTGCGGCAACACAGGGAGCAATAATAAAAGGCGAGGCAAAAGAGGTTTTGTTGCTGGATGTGACTCCTCTTTCCTTAGGCATAGAGACCTTGGGGGGTGTGTTTACTAAGTTGATCGAACGTAATACCACTATACCTACAAAGAAGAGTCAGATATTTTCAACCGCCGCCGACAGTCAGACTGCGGTTACCGTGAGGGTTTTGCAAGGCGAGCGCCAGATGGCCAATGATAATACGGAACTTGGCAGGTTTGATCTTGTAGGGATTCCTCCGGCGCCTCGGGGCATACCGCAGATAGAGGTGGCCTTTGATATTGATAGAGACGGTATAGTCCACGTGAGCGCAAAGGACCTGGGCACTGGAAAGGAACAGGCCATCAAGATAACAGCGCCTAAGAAACTGTCCAAGGAAGAGATAGATAAGATGGTCAGGGAGGCGGAGAAATTTTCTGAACAGGACAAGCAGAAGAAAGAGGAGGTAGAGCTGAAGAACCAGGCAGATACGCTCGTCTATTCCATTGAAAAGTCCCTAAAGGATTTTGGCGATAAGGTCAGCCAGGACGAGAGGTTGGATATCGAGAGGAAATCG
This sequence comes from uncultured Planctomycetia bacterium, assembly GCA_964479825.1. Classification (GTDB taxonomy): domain Bacteria; phylum Omnitrophota; class Gorgyraeia; order Gorgyraeales; family Gorgyraeaceae; genus CAYZNX01. The sequence continues at coordinate 3,494 of CAYZNX010000012.1, forward strand.
ACTGATTTAAAAGAGTCGCTAAAAGGGAGTGATACAGAAAAGATTAAAAAGGCCATGGAGGAATTGACAAAGGCATCCCATAAGTTGGCCGAGGAGGTCTATAGGTCAGCCCAGGCAAAACAGGCTAAACAGGGCCAGCCAGGAGGGGCTGAAGCACAAGGACAGGAAGGCGAAGGCCCGTCAGAACAACCTAAGAAGAAAAAGGGCGGAGATGACGTGATTGACGCGGAGTTTAAGGAGAAATAAGAGAACTTAAAAACTGAAAAACGTAAAAACGAAAAGACAGGAAAACATAGCAATCTTTGTTTATGTATTTTTAAGTTTTTTTGTTTTTCTGTTTTTACGTCTCAATTAAATGACTACCAAACGAGACTATTACGAAATTTTGGGCGTGCAGAAGAGTGCGAGTATTGACGAGATAAAAAAGGTCTATAGGAATCTCGCGCTTAAATACCATCCTGACCGCGTTTCTCCTGAACAGAAGAAAGAAGCCGAGGAGAAATTTAAGGAGATATCAGAGGCTTATGCAGTGTTATCCGATACCCAGAAGAGAAGCCAGTATGACCAATTTGGCCATGCCGGCATAGATTCCCGTTACAGCGCCGAGGATATTTTCAGGGGTGCTGACTTTGGCAGTATTTTTGAAGACCTTGGTTTTGGCAGGAGTATTTTTGAGGATATCTTTGATAGTTTTGGCATCTATGGAGGCGGGTTTTCTTCAAAGAGGAGGGGCTGGGCAAAGCGGGGGAGAGATTTAGAATTTGAGATAGAGATATCATTCGAGGATGCCGCCTTTGGCGTTAAAAAGACAATAAGTGTACCAAGACAGGAAACATGCGATGTATGCAGGGGCGAAGGCATGAGGCCCGGCACGAAGAAAACTACATGTTCATCGTGTGAAGGAAGAGGCCAGATTTTACAGTCAACAGGGTTTTTCAGCATAAGACAGACATGCCCCAAATGCAGGGGCGAAGGCACTATTATAAAAAATCCATGCGTCAAGTGCGGCGGCGCTGGAAAAACGAGGATCGCAAAGAAAATTGAGGTTACAATTCCAGCAGGCGTAGATACTGGTTCGCGGCTTCGAATGCAAGGGGAAGGAGAGGCAGGCTCTAAAGGCGGGCCGCGGGGAGACCTGTATATATATCTGCATGTAAAACAACATGATATCTTTGAGAGGCGCGGTTATGATATAATATGTGAAATGCCTGTTAGTTTTCCGACAGTGGCCATGGGCGGAGAGATAGAGGTTCCGACGCTGAACGGAAATGTAATGATGAAGATACCAGAGGGCAGCCAGAGTGGAAGGGTCTTCAGGCTTGCAGGCAAGGGCATAAAAAGATTGCAGGGATATGGATACGGCGACCAGCTTGTAAAGATCGTCGTGGAGACGCCCACGCATCTTAATGCAGAGCAGAAGCGCATCTTGCAGGAATTTGCAAGGTCCTGTAATGATAATGTCAATCCTCTCTCCAGGACTTTCATGGAGAAGGTAAGGAAGATATTAGGGAAACGGTAGTTTAGCTAACTTCACAAAATATGCAATGCATGTTTTGTGAAGTTAAGTGTGGAAAACGAGGTAGGATAATGCCGACATACGAATATGAATGCCAGAAATGCAGGAAAATCTTTGATGTATTTCAGAAGATGACCGATGCGCCCTTGTCTACTTGTCTTGACAAGGAGTGCGATGGCACGGTCCGTAGATTGATAGGCACAGGCGCAGGTTTTATATTTAAAGGCCCTGGATTTTACGCTACAGATTATAGGAGCAAGGGCTATAAAAAAAGAGAGAAGGAAGAAAAACCAACCACTGCTTCCTGTGATACCTGCGACAAAAAAGAACAAGACTGTAAAATTGACAAATAATTTTTTAAAATACTGGGCCCCTTTTTATTTTTACGCCGGGGTCATATTCCTTTTGTCGAGCATACCAAGGCCCCTGCCGCGAATAGTCATACCGCACTTTGACAAGCTGCTGCACATATTTGAATACACACTCTTTGGATTCCTTGGATCCCGCGCCTTTAAGAATTCTTCAAAGAAAATATTTTTCGAAAATTTCAAAATAATAGCAATATTACTTTCCATCGTATACGGCATTTCAGACGAATTTCACCAGCGCCTTGTTTCAGAACGCCAATTTAGTATATTTGATATGGTCGCTGACAGCATAGGCGGCGTAATCGGGACATTTGTTTATTCTAAATATTGTTAACGACGAACGGCGGGGCAATGGCGTATATCATACCTTTTAGAGGCACACTTTATAATCCGGAGAAGATAAAAGACCTGTCGAAAGTCGTAGCCCCTCCTTATGATGTTATTTCTCCCGAGGAGCAGGGTATGCTTTATGATTCTGAACCTCATAATATCATCAGGATTTTATTAGGCAAGGATTTCCGGACAGATGATGAAGAGGAGAATAAGTATACGCGTGCAGTCAGTTTCCTGAAAGACTGGCAGAAAAAAGGGATTCTTAAAAAAGACAAAACCGAGTCTATCTATGTCTATCTGCAGGAGTTTACGATAGATGGCAGGTTAAAACAAAGATTAGGTTTTATTGCCCTTTTAAAATTAGAGGATTTTGGCCTGGATACTACCAGCGTCTATCCCCATGAGAATACCCTTGAGGCCCCCAAGGAAGACAGGATTAGACTTTTAACTTCCATAGAGGCAAATCTCGGCCCTATATTTGCGCTTTTTGCAGATGAAGATAGGTCAATCGATAATGTCCTGATAGACGCGATAAGGTCTGAACCTATAATAGACATCTCAGATTATCAGGGAATACGGAATAAGCTATGGAGGGTTTCTGATAGGATGGTTATAGAAAGAATTGTCTCTCAGATGAAAGATAAAAAGTTATTTATTGCAGACGGGCATCACAGGTATGAAGTTGGGCTTATGTTTAGTAAAATTAAAAGAGACGATAGATTCGGTTACACACTAACTTATTTTACAGACCTTTATGCTGATGGGATAGTAATCCTGCCCGTGTATAGACTTATACGAGGCATTAGTAAAGACATGCTTTTAAATCTTGAGAAGGAGCTCGCCGGGTATTTTGCAATTGAAGGCATATCATCAAAGGAGCATATCAAGGATTTTCTTTCCACAGCAGGGCCTTCAGAAAGAAGATTTGTCATATACAAGCAGCGTAAATTTACAGGGTTGATGCGTAAGGATAATGATTCATTGGATGTCAATGTGCTCCACGACTATATTATAAAACCCATTCAGCAAAAGGTAGAATCTGGCGAGGAAAGGATTTCAATAGATTTTACAAAGGATTTGGATTATGCTATTAGTGAGGTAGATAGCCAAAGGTTTTCACTTTCTGTCTTTTTGAACGCGGCCAAGATTAGCGAGATAAAGAATATTGCGTTTTCTGGAAAACGTATGCCTCAAAAAACAACATATTTTTATCCAAAGGTGTTGACGGGGCTAGTTATGAATGTATTCTGATGTGAGGGCGCATGGCTATATTCGGTAAGCCAAAATATACAGTGGTAAAGGTTTCCAAGCGCAAGGGTGTACCAGACGGCGCATGGCTGAAGTGCGAGGATTGCGGGGAGTTGATTTATAAAAAAACCCTGGACGAGAACTTCAAGGTTTGCCCTAAGTGTAATTACCATTTTGTGATAGGCGCTTACGAACGTATATCCAGGTTCTTAGATGAAGGAAGTTTTGAGGAATTTGATAAGGATATGAAACCCTTAGATGTCTTGAAATTTAAAGGCCCTAAGAGTTATGTAGAAAAAGTAGAAGAAGACAGGATTGCGACTGGCATGGAAGAGGCGGTTGTGATTGGCAAGGGCCGCGTTAGCCATAGACAGATTGCATTTGGAGTAACTGATTCGCGTTTCATAATGGGTTCCATGGGCTATGTGGTTGGGGAGAAGATAACAAGGATTACAGAGTTTGCAACCGGGAATAAGTTGCCGCTTGTTATAATTTCCGGCTCAGGCGGAGGAGCGAGAATGTATGAAGGCATGGTTTCTCTGATGCAGATGGCAAAGACCAGTGGTGCCCTTGCCAGACACAATGAGGCAGGGCTTTTATACATATCTGTGTTGACAAATCCTACTATGGCAGGGGTATTGGCAAGCTTTGCCTCATTAGGCGATGTGATTATGGCGGAGCCAAAAGCGCTTATAGGGTTTACCGGACCCAGGGTTATAGAGCAAACCATAAGACAGAAGCTTCCCGAAGGTTTTCAGAGTTCAGAATTTTTACTCGAGCATGGCCTCATTGATATTGTGGTAAGCCGCAAGAATCTCAGAGACACTGTTGCGCAGCTTATTGATTATCTGAGATAACCTTTTACTTTTGAATTCCTTCGTGGTAAAATTATAGAGAATGGATGTCTAACCTATGGCACAGGTAAGCCTTAAGAACCTGACAAAGATATTCCAAGGAAATGTAACCGCTGTGAGAAATATAAACCTTGGGGTTGAGAACAGGGAATTTGTGGTGCTTGTTGGCCCCTCTGGCTGCGGCAAGTCTACGACATTGAGAATGGTGGCAGGTCTGGAGAAGTCTACTGAGGGAGAGATATGGATAGGCGACAAGATTGTAAATGATGTGCCTGCCAAGGACAGGGATATAGCAATGGTATTCCAAAATTATGCCCTCTATCCGCACATGACAGTATATGAGAACATGTCATTTGCGCTCAGGTTACGCAGATTTCCAAAGTCAGAGATTGACATCCGAGTAAAAGAGTCCGCCGAAATACTCGGCATCAAGGAGCTTCTTAACAGACGTCCTCGGGAGCTTTCCGGAGGCCAGCGGCAGAGGGTTGCAGTTGGAAGGGCCATTGTCAGAAAGCCGATGGTCTTTTTATTTGACGAGCCGTTGAGCAATCTGGATGCCAAGATGCGCGTGCAGATGAGGACAGAATTAAACAAGCTTCATATCAGATTGCAGTCAACTATGATATATGTTACTCACGACCAGACCGAGGCTATGACCATGGGCAATCGCATTGTCGTGATGAAGGATGGCGTGATACAGCAGGTTGCAGATCCGATTACACTTTACGATAAACCCATAAATAAATTTGTGGCTGGCTTTATAGGATCTCCTCCTATGAATTTCATAAAAGGTAATATCATTAGGAAGAACGGCAAATTCTTTTTTACAGAAAATAGTTTTAAAGTGAAGGTGGTTGAAGATATGTATGATAAACTTTCTCTGTACGAAGGCAAGGAAGTAGTCTTTGGCATAAGGCCAGAGGATATCTATGACAAACTTTTTACTTCAACTGCCTCCCCTGATTGTTGCCTGAAAGGGACAGTGGATATAATTGAACCTATGGGCGCGGAGGTATTTTTATACATCAACGCAGGCAGTAGTTCCCTTATTGCAAGGGTTGGCGGGCATGACAAGCCAGAGGTAGGGCAGGACATGGACCTTGTTTTTGATATGAGCAAGATACATTTCTTTAATAAAGATAGTGAGGAAACCATTATTTGATTCAAAAATCAAAATGCAAAAATCAAAATTACAAACCAAAATTTAAAATTTTTGAATTTCAATATGTTATTTTGATATTTGATTTTTAATATTTGGATTTTATATGTATGCTCCCCAGTATAAACAGCAAGTTAAAAATCAGTGCTTTCTGTGCTATCAGTTTCATTATCATATCTTACCTTTTATTTCGCACGGACCTGCCTAAGACCCCCACTCTTTTCCTATACAACCTAATCATAATTGCGACGCTGCAGGGCCTTGGTTTTTACAGGGGACTTTTTTGTCTGGGGGCATCTGTATTTCTTACAATACTTGTATCGCTGGCGATGGACTTCAGCTATGTATGGAATCTACCGGTATTATTTATTACATTTTTGATAGTTGATGACCAGATTAAAAGGATTAATTATTACAGCCACATTATGGCGGCGCGCATACAAGAACTCAGGGAGAATACGAATTTACTCACAGATACATATAACAGACACAAAAGAGAAGCACTTTCTCTGGAGAGAAAAGAAGAGAGGTATGAGTCCTTGAAGGATGTTACATCTATCTTGAGTTCCAGCCTTTCACTGGATGAGGTGATTGAACTGATCCTGGACAATGCCTTGCGTGTGGTAGGAAAATCAGAATCAGCGCTTTTATTTTTGACCGATACCAGGCTGCAGGAATTGAGTTTGGTTGTGTCTAAGTCAGAGAAGGGTGCGAGTATTATCAAGGCCAAAAAGGGAGACATCCTGGACGAATGGGTCTTTAAACAGAGACAGCCGCTTCTTGTGGAGGATATAAAAAAAGATTTTAGATTCAATGAAGATGAACTCAAGGAATATATGAGGTCATATCGTTCTGTTATATCCTGTCTTTTAACTGAGGAGAAGAAGATTATTGGCATACTGCGCCTTGAACACTCAAGGCCGCACAATTATACATCAGAGGACCTAAGGCTTCTTGATATATTGTGCGATCTCGGCGCAGCAAGTTTACAGAATGCCAGGTTATATAAACAGACGCTTGCCCTCGCGATTACTGACGGCCTTACGGGATTGTATCTACGCAGATATTTTCTGGATAGACTGAAGGAGGAGTTATCAAGGTCCCTGCGCAGCGATTTACAATGTTCTCTATTGATGGTAGATATAGATAATTTTAAGACTTACAATGACCGATATGGGCATACAGCAGGAGATATAGTGCTGAAGACGCTTTCAAATGTGTTTAAGAACTTAGTGCATAGCGGCATTGTGGCACGTTATGGCGGTGAGGAATTTTCTATTCTCTTGCCTGAGACGTCAAAGGAAAAAGCGAGGAGAATTGCGGATACCATTCGGAAGGCAGTAAAGAAGGAAATGATAGAATTACGCAGGATAGAGACGAATGTGACTGTTTCAATAGGACTTGCAAGTTTTCCTGAAGATGCAAGACTGCAGGATGAACTTATATTGAAGGCAGATGAGAGATTATACAAGGCAAAGAGAGAGGGCAAGGATAGGGTCGTAGGAGATTAGTGTGCTAATATGAAATTTTTAGTATACGCCATCATATCAACTTTAATATTATTTTTAAGTTATAGAATTAGTTTTTACAGGGTTGCTGCTCTTTCTATAATCCTAAGCATTTTTATATTAAGTCGCAGCGTACATCTGTTATTGTATGAGAGAATCATTTTAGTTGTATATGTGAATCTTTTACCTATCATTGCCGAAAGATTTAAGAAAGATTTTGAGGACAGCAAGGAAGCTATGCGGACGGAGCTTGAAGGCGTTAAGGGAACACATGAAGGGCTTGTGCGCAGCGACCAGCAGCAAAACGAATTAAACCTTGAAAAAGAAAAGAATCTGCAGAATGTGCTTTCACTGTATGAGGTATCCAAGGATATGTCCACCTGTTTAGCATTTGAAGATATTTTTAATATCTTCTCGTCTATCTTAAAAAAGTCCTTTAGATTTAGGGTTTCGAGGATAGTGCTTCTGAAGGAGTCCAATGACATAGAGAGTGTATATCAGATTGAACTTGGCCAAAGGATAAACAAAGTCGCATCCAATGATTTTGACAAGGAGCTCATTAAGATAGCCCTTGAGAGTAAAAAAACAATCTCTATATCCGAACAGGAGAGGCCTATCTTCTTTAGAAGGTTGTCAATAATAAAAGATTTTGAGACCTTGATCTCTATACCACTTATTGCAGAAGGGAGGATATCGGCAATCCTGTATATTGAGAATATCCCTCGTGTGCACTTTGAGAATTTTATAATCTTGACTGGACAATTCGCCATACAGTTTCAAAGAGTCTTCTTGTATAAGAAGGTGCAGGAGATGTCTATTACGGATTCCCTTACCGATGTTAGCACAAGGAGGTATTTCTTAGAACGTACCGGCGAGGAGATAAGGCGTTCCATGCGCCATAAATCAAATCTGTCATTTCTTATGCTTGACCTTGATTATTTCAAAGAAAAAAATGACAGATATGGCCACCTGGTGGGCGATGTTATATTAAAAGAAGTGGCTAATATCTTGAAATCCAGTCTTCGCGAGATTGATATCATTGGTAGATATGGCGGAGAAGAGTTTGCAATAGTTCTTGCCGGCATCGGCAGGGAAGGCGCATTTCAAGTTGCAGAACGTATCAGGAGAGGCATAGAGGGTGCAGTTTTCAAGGCCTATGACGAGTCCATCTCAACAAGCGTAAGTATAGGAATAGGTGTTTTTCCAGAGGATGCGGTTGATATAGATGGCCTGGTCGACTCAGCAGATAAGGCGCTTTATAGGGCCAAGGAAACCGGCCGCAATCGAGTATGTTGAACAAATAACTTCACATTTTCTGCAATGCTTATTTTGTGAAGTTAGGCAGACGAAAAGCTCTTGCATTATTTATTCAGTTACGGTATCATAACATATTATGCCAAAAAAGGTTAAAATAGGAGTTGACCTAGGGGGCACAAGGATTAAAATTGGCCTTGTAGATGAAAAGGGCCATGTTCTCTATAGACTACAGAGAACTACCCCTTTTAGGGCAAAGCAATCAGAACTAATAGAGGCGATTACTGCCAGCGCAATAGAGCTGATAGATAGGGCAGGCCTTGGAAGAAAAGACATAAAAGGAGTCGGTATAGGTGTGCCTGGTCCTGTAGATTCAAAAAAAGGCATTGTGCATTATTTCCCTAATATAAAAGGCTGGGATAATGTGCATCTCAGGTCAATATTACAAAAGAAACTGGGTATCAAGGTAGTTTTAGATAATGATGTCAATGCGATGGCCCTTGCTGAGTTTAAATTTGGCGCTGGCAGGGGTGCAAGAAATTTAATTTGCCTTACTCTCGGCACAGGCGTTGGCGGGGGTATTATTTTAGATGGGAGGATATATAGAGGCAGTACCATGTGCGGAGGAGAAATAGGGCACATACCTATAAATGAGAAGGGCCCGAGGTGCAATTGCGGAGGAATTGCTTGCTTAGAGAGATATATAGGTAATAGATACATCCTAAATAACTCAAGGAAGCATTTCGGAAATAATATAACTCTTGAAAGGTTGACCAGCCTTGCGAAGAAAGGCAATAAAAGGGCGTTAAGGATATGGCATGATATTGGCAGGAAATTAGGTGTCGCCCTTGCAGGGGTTGTGAATCTATTAAATCCAGATATGATTGTTATTGGCGGCGGAGTGAGTAATGCAGGAGAGTTGATTCTGGGGGCATTGAGGATGGAGATCAGGAGCCGCGCCATGAAGGACCAGGCCCGTCACGTAAAAGTCGTACGTGCAAGGCTTGGGAGTGACGCCGGTATGGTCGGCGCATCCTTGTTGGTATGATAAGAAAAATTTTGCTCTTTGCTCTTTGCTCTTTGCTCTTTGCTCTTATAGTTCCTTGCTTGCTTGTCTATGCCCAAGAGGCCACAGGGCCTATTGAGGTAAATGGCGATCAAGTAGAGTATTTTCCAAAAGAAAAAAAAGTGGTAGGCATAGGCAATATATCCATTGACTACAATAATATAAAGCTTACATGTGACAGGATAACAGTTTTTACAGACACAAAGGATGTTGACGCAGAAGGAAACGTAGTGTTGAAAAGCCCTGTAAGCGAGGTAAGTGGCGAAAAAATAAAATATAATTTTGAGACAAAGGTAGGAGAAATTGTAAAGGCAAAGGTAGCCTCAGGCGGGTGGTATGCAGGAGGAGAGGATGCAGAGCTTCGTTCGGATTATTCAGTTCTTGTGAATAATGGCTATATAACGAGCTGCAGTTTAGACCGCCCCCATTATAAGATTAGCTCGAAGAAGGTACTGATATACCCGGATAATAAAGTTGTAGCAAGGAACGTAGCCATCAAGGTCGGAAATGTCCCCATTGCATTTCTGCCGAGATATGATTATTCATTGAAGACAGATTGGCCCACCTTTGATTTGATACCTGGTAAGAAGAAAAAATGGGGAATCTTTGCGCTTTCCAGCTATAGATATGAGATGAACGAAAGCAATAGATTGACTTTGAGGCTGGACGAAAGAGAGCATTGGGGTTTTGCAGAAGGGCTCGATTATAAATACGGGCTTAATGATTTTGGCGAGGGGCTATTAAGGACATACTATACTCACCAGAGAGATAGAGATAGAAATGAACTTACGCGGGCAGAAGAAGAAAGGTATCGAGTGCAATTAAGGCATCGCTTGGATATCAGTGACAGCGTAACAGGTTTCATGGAATATCATAAGCTAAGCGATGCGGATATGACTAAGGACTTTTTTTATAGAGAGGAATACGACAGGGAATCTTCGCCGGAATCTTATATCTATTTACTTAACAGGCAGCCTGAATATTCTTTGAACCTCCTTGCGCGTAAAAGGGTTAATAGGTTTCAGGGCGTAGTGGAACGTCTGCCTGAATTAAGGTTTGACTTAAAGGACCAGAAATTATTTGATTTACCCGTGTATTTTAAGACAGATACTGCATTTACAAATCTAAATAGTAAGACAGGCAGTAGCTCTACGGATAGCGATGTGGTCAGGTTTGATACATATAATAGGTTGTCGTCGCCGCTTCGCATGGTAGATTTTTTGAGTATTTCGCCGTTTGTCGGGGCGCGGGACACATTCTACTCTAAGAACGTAAACGGCGATGAAGATGAAATCAGGGCGGCTTTTAATACAGGGGTAGATGCTAGCACAAAGTTTTTTAAAACCTATGACACTATAGGCAGATTTTTAGGTATAGATTTGAATGGGCTCCATCATATTGTCACTCCGAGCATTGAATATGAATACATACACGGACCATCAATTGTCTCCGGGAACCTGCAGCAGTTTGACGATATAGATAACATTGCCAGAAAAAGCACTTTTGGCCTGGGCCTTGAGAATAAATTGCAAACAAAGAGATTGGTGAACGGTGAACTTGAGTCATTTGACTTAGGATATCTTTTGTTGACAGGCGATTATCTCTATAAACCTGAACAGGGCAGCCGTTTTTCAAATGTAAAAGGAGATTTAGAGATTACGCCATACGAGTGGCTGAGGGTAGAGTCTGATACCCAGTACGACCCTGATACTAAAGATTTTCAGAGCTGGAACGTGGATTTATCTCTGTATAAAAATGAAGGGTTAAGGGTAGGTTTTGGTTCCAGATATTGGCAGGATACAGAACATGAATTGACATCAGAGTTATTCTACAAGCTTAATGATGCGTGGTCGTTCAGGTTTTTGGCCAGGTATGATTTAAAGGAGGTTGAAACCAGCGGCCATAAAATAATAAATAGATTTGATAATAGAGAGATTAGCATCATAAAGGACCTGCACTGCTGGATTGCTGAGGTGAGCGTAGGAGTGGATAGAGACGGCGGCACAACCGTATGGTTTTCTATGAGGCTCAAGGCCTCGCCAAAGGTGCCGTTTGATTTTAAGGACTATTATGCGGTTCCGAAGAGATAATGAAGGAGTTCTCATGAACGTCTGTATAATTGGTGCCGGTTATGTCGGGCTTGTAACAGGCGCTTGCTTTGCTGATTTAGGCAATAGGGTTATCTGTGTTGATAATGATAAAAAGAAGATAGAGATGCTGAAGCGCTCAAAGATCCCTTTTTATGAAAAAGGGCTTGAAGAGATGGTAAGAAGAAATGTAAAGGCAGAAAGGCTTTTTTTCTCATCCAGCATAAAGGAAGGCGTTAAGAAAACCCTTGTAATTTTTATATGCGTCGGCACGCCGCCGAAACCCAATGGCGAGGCTGACCTTTCGTCCGTAGAGCATGTTGCCGCTGAGATAGCGAAGAATTTATCTTCCTACCGGCTGATAGTCGAGAAGAGCACTGTCCCTGTAGAGACCGGTAAGTGGGTAGAGCATACGATAAAGATAAACATTAAGAAAAATGTGAAGTTTGATGTGGCTTCCAATCCTGAGTTTTTAAAAGA
>CAYZNX010000013.1:0-15217 GCA_964479825.1 uncultured Planctomycetia bacterium
ATAAAAGGCGGTCCCTTAGCGGCCCTTGTTTTTAGAGAGAGGACGCGAGTGGAAAATTTTCAGCTGAGCGAATACACCTGAAGTTTTGCGCTCATCAGCTGTGTATTGTATTACCCACGTTAAGCCACCGGTTGCGCCTTACTTCAACTGCAAATCCTTGCCAAGTTCCTTTATAATATATGTACGGGTTAAGCGTCCCTGCGTATTATACCTATAGATCTTCGCATTATCCCTGTCTAAAAAATACATTACATTGCTCTCTGCTGAAAATGAAACATTTGGTGAAATCGCATCCTCGCCTGCAGCCTTCTTAGAACCAGCTGAAAATAAAAACCATGCACAAAGTACGATTATTAAAAAAACTACAATTCTATTCTCCTTAGCCATCTTACCCTCCTTTTATTCCTATCCTTATTATAATACATAATACCTAAAACGTTTATACCTGAAAGTTCTTCTATCACCTTTGGATTTGTCGCTGCTGACAAATCTCTTTTTATATCCGAGGTGTGATTAAATATAACCCCTGCTATTTTTATTTTCCTACTCCTAAGGGCCATTATTGTCATAAGCGTATGGTTTATTGTGCCTAAATAGGGCCTGGAAACTATAATAACAGGGAGCCCCATCTTTAAAATCATGTCAAGGACATAAAATACGCCTTTTCTTCTTTTAAATATAGGCACCATAACACCGCCTATGCCTTCTACTATCATTATATCGCTGTCGCCGCTCAATCTTTTGAATCTATCCCATATGACATCCTCATCTATATTCTTTTTTTCTATCCTGCTCGCTACCAGAGGGGCAAGCGGCAATCTAAATGACACGGGATTGATATAGTCCACGGAAGGCCTTGAAGTTGAGAAAGAAGGCCCTCTTAGAACCATTGCATCTTCACAGACCTTTTTAACCCCCGTCGCTACAGGCTTCATCACATTGACCTTGAGGCCCTTTTTTGAAAAAAACTTAGCTAGATACCTAGCGACCTCGGTCTTGCCTACTCCTGTATCAGTTCCTGTTACAAAAAATCCCTTCACCCCTCAATCTCCTGAAAACCTCTATTGCCGTCTCAATATGCTCATTGGTATGAGTAGCCATAAGAGATATCCTTATCCTGCATCTTTTTTTTGGCACAGTAGGCGGCCTGATAGCCGGTGCAAAGATAGAGTTCATTGATAAAAATTCTGACATCTTCATAGTTGAATGAATATCCCCTGAATACACAGGGATTATCTGTGTCTCTGAATCCATTATATCAAAACCTAATTCTAAGAGGGCCCTGCGGAACCTATTGACATTCTCCCACAATCTACGTCTTAATTCAGCTCCGTTCTCTATTATCTCAATGGCCTTAATACAACCGCCTATTACGGCTGGCGGCAAGGCAGTGGAATAGATAAAAGACCTGGCCCTGTTCCGTATATACTCTATTAAGGCTCTGGACCCAGCCACAAAACCTCCAAGATTTCCAAAGGCCTTGCTAAAGGTTCCCATAGTGATATCAACCCCTTTTTTTATGTCAAAATATTCGCATGTCCCCCTGCCATTTCTTCCAAGGACGCCTGTCGCATGCGCATCATCTATCATTAGAATGGCGTCAAATTTTCTAGATATATCTATAAGGTCTGGAAGAGGGGCTATATCACCATCCATGCTGAATACGCCATCGGTAACTATAAGTCTTTTTTTATATGCGGACGATTTTGACAAAATATTCTCTAATCGTTCAAGATTCTTATGCGGATAGATTCTTATTACTGCGCCGCTCAGTCGGGCGCCGTCAATAATACTTGCATGATTGAGCTTATCAGAGACCACAAGGTCACCCTCTCCAACAATGGCGCTTATCGTGCCTACATTGGCCATATATCCTGTAGAGAATAAAATAGCGTCCTCTGCCCCTTTAAATTTTGCTATCTGTCTTTCCAGCCTTTCATGAATGCCCATATTGCCTGAAATAAGCCGTGACGCACAGGAACCTGAACCAAACTCCTGTGCAGCCTGAACCTGTGCCTTGATGACCTCAGGATGACTCGCGAGTCCTAAATAATTATTTGAAGACAGAAGAATGACCTCCTTATCTTCAATAACAACTGTAGGGCCTTGCATACTATCAATGCGCCTCATCTCTCTAAAAAGCCCGGCCCTTTTAAGTTCTTCAAGCTCTTTCTGCAATATTGAATCTAGGTCTGACATTTCTGGAAGGCCTTAACTAACCATCATTGGCATAAATTCAGGGGAACCAAACATGCCGTATATCTTATAGTTTTTTAACCAAATTGCGCGCTTCATGTATCCAAGGGCAGGGCCTATGACATTGGCCGCCATAGAGGTTCCATCTCCGAGTATAAATCTGTGACTGGATCTTTTCCCTTCAAAGGTAATCCCTGTTAAGGTCATGGTGGTAGAGACTGGTTTCCTGGCATGCCTTGTATCCATTACTCCGCCTACTGTAACTCTCTTTAAAGAATCAACAACGCCTGTATTCTTAAGCAATATATCGTCGGCATGTTCCATTTCACGTAGTACAAGTTTCCCGTCGGTCTTCGCCAAAAGCCCCTCTACTTCTTTGTCTGTCATCCGCTTTGCCTTACTCACTGTGTACCCTGGCAGATGCGCGATATCCTCCCTTATTGTAGCCCTGTAAGTATCCCAGTTAGATATCCCAACGCCCCACCATATATTCACCTTCTCTACCTTTACAAATGACTGGGCAGCCAATATAGCAGCTGCTGATAAAAGCCCTGGCGTCGCCCCGCATCCAGTTATATAAACGCTTTTATTTTTTCTTAAAGGCATATCTAATTTCATCATCAATCTAACTGCCTTGGTGCGCTTCAAGGCATCAGTAAAGACGCCGCTATAACCTGCCTTTATAAAACGCCTTATAACATGGGGAATAAAATCATTGGGCAGATTAGGGAGCGCTACAAAGACCCCGTCTATCTTTTTCTTTAATTTTATAATCTCGCCTATGGAATCAGTGGAAGGCCTCAGTTTATCTAAATCATTCAAGGTAATGCCATCTCTAGAATATAAAAATCCACGAGAGTCGCAGATAGCAACAACCGTAACTTCCTTTTTCTTATCTACGACACTCAGGCATGCCTTTCCAAGACCACCTGCACCTAATACTGCAATTCTAATGTTACCCATACCCCCATCCTCCTTACTTAATTTCACATTTTTTGCAATGCTAAAAATGTGAAATTAAGGCGTTATAGTTCAAAGCCTAAATCCTTCGCCATCTGCAAATCTTTCTCTACTGACCTGCCTTTTGTAGTAAGATAACCTCCTACTATCATGCCATTGGCGCCAGCCATAAATGCCATTCCCTGCAAATCGCGTAAGGCATATTCTCTGCCGCCTGCAATCTTTATTATTGCACTGGGTAACGCCAGCCTGAAGACAGCTATTGTCTTTATTATCTCCAAAGGTGCCGGGGGGTCTATACCTTCAAGCGGAGTCCCTTTTCTTGGATTAAGTATATTTACGGGGATACACCTTATATGAAGCTCCTTTAATTTAAAGATAAGTCTTAACCTTTCCTCTTCAGATTCCCCCATGCCAATTATCCCCCCACAACACGGCTCCAAACCAACATCCTTCAGCATCCCAAGCATGTTTAACCTGCTTTTATAAGGATGTGTCGTACATATATTTTTATAAAAGTCTTCGGATGTCTCTATGTTATGATTATATCTATCCACACCTAAGGCCTTCAGGTCCTTTATCATTCCGATTGGGAGGCTTCCAAGTGAACAATCAACCTTTATGCCTATTTTTCTATTGATTCTCCTTATCGCTTTTTTTATCTTATCGAATTCTTCCTGAGTAGGCCCCTTGCCGCTGATTACAATACAAAAATTAGAGGCGCCAGCCTTCCTTGCCTTCTTTGCCTCATTGACTATTTTTTCAACACTAACAAGTGGGTAAACCTTGCATTTTGTTGTGTATCCTGCAGACTGCGCACAGAACTTGCAATCCTCAGGGCAAAGCCCGCTCTTTGCATTTATCAAAAAACAGATATCCATCCTGTTGCCGCAGTATCGCTTTCGGATACTGTCAGCCGTATGCATAAGAAGGAGTAATTCATCTCTATCTGCGCCCAGGAGGACCTTGGCCTCTTCAAATTCTAAGCCTCTTCTGCTATGAAGCAGATTGTCTAAAATATCCTTAATCACCTTATACTTCTTCTCCTAATGCTTTATAGTAACAGGTGAGAATAGGGTGTATAGCCCGCGGGTAACGCCGCTGACAGGTTCCCTGCTTGCCCGCAGCGACAGCGAGGACAAGCAGGATGTCAGCGGTGGCAGGACCCGCTGGCCTGATTACCCCGATAACTCACCGGTTATAGTATATTTTACACTGGATTTATCAATTGTCAACTTAAGGATAAATCAGGTTAACGATTGGCAGGAATTTCGCTCTATCAGTTCGGTTGGAAGAACTATTCTTTTATTCCCTCTTATCTTCCTAGTCATAATCCTGTAGAGGATCTCTGTAGAAATCATGGCCATTTTATGTAAGGGCTGTCTTACAGTAGTAATAGGGACTGGAGAGAAATCTAATGCAAACGGATTGTCATCAAACCCGACTACAGAAATATCTCTGGGTACGTTGATGCCGTTCTCAAAACAAACCTGTATTGCGCCTACAGCCATCTCATCGCTCGCAGCAAAAATAGCAGTGGGCGGATTTTTTAGGCCGATGAGTTCCTTTGTGGCCCTGGCAGCTGACTCTCTTCCATAGTCTCCATACTTTATATAGCTATTCTTCTTTTCTATCTTATGCCTTTCCAGGGCCTTTATGTAACCATTCAATCTATCTATGCCTATTTGAGAGTTAAATTTTCCAGTAATTGTGGCAATCCTTGAATGCCCAAGTTTAATAAGATACTCGACTGCTTTAGTGGCTGCACCGAAATTGTCTATTGATACACAGGAAACAGGCAAATCTTCCGTAAAATAATTCATGATAACACAGGGTAAATCCACCCCCAGCACATTATCTACCTGATCTTCGTTCCCTATAATATCGCAGAATATCACTCCTTCTATGCTGGACACATTCAAAAAGTTATCGCCGCCTGTAATATGCAATAATAAATCCATTTTCAATTTTTCAACTGCCAGGCCTACGCCCTGAACAATCTGAAGGGCAAAGAATGAATGGAATATATCAGAATATCGCGGTATCACCAGTCCGATTGCGTTATTGCGTCTTGCCGCGAGTCTCTGAGCGCTGACGTTGGGCCTGAATTTGAGTTTCTTTATAGCCGCCTCAACCCTTGTCTTGTTTGCTATCTTTACTGTGGGCAATTTATTTAAAACCCTTGACACAGTCGCAATTGAAACACCTGCCTCTCGTCCTACGTCTTTAATATTAACGTTGGTAGTCATCGCAGCATCTCTCCCTTCTGGCCAAGGATACTGGCTGTAACAAATATCAAGAGATTTTTTCTTACCACGCTATCAGAATCTTTCCTGAACAATGCCCCCAATAACGGGAGATCTCCTAAGAAAGGCGTCTTCGTTATGGTATTCGTCCTTGTCTCTTTTATCAGTCCGCCGAGTACTATAGTGTCGCCGTTCTTTACGACTATATTTGTTGTCAGATTTCTTGTAGTAAACTTTGGCAGTTTAACCTCGCCGCTGAATTCAAATGCATTAGCTGTTGCCTCGCTCACCTCAGGCCTTAATGTCAATGTTATGGTCTCTTTATCAGCACCAACACTCGGAGTTACCATAAGTAAAATACCTATATCCCTTGTCTCAAAGCCCTGAGGCACATTGACAAACCTTGTCTCTCTTGTGCCACTAACTACATCAAGAAAATCTCCATCATTATTTAAATCCTGCTTTATTAAAGTAGGTTCGTATCTAGTCGGATAGACAAACTCGTCTGCTATTTCTATTGTGGCTGTCTGGTTATTCAACGTCGTAATTTTCGGGGCAGAGAGCGTCTTTAGTTTTGTATTTTTCTCAAGGGCATGCAAGACCGCTGAAAATTGCGGCTTTGTAAGCATGCCTTGATAGGTGAGATTAAGGCCCTCTGCCGGGGCACCGGTAAAAGCTGAGAAACTTGAGCCAGTGCCTCTTGCTATCTCATTCACTGACTGACCAGCATCCTTGTAAATAGCAAATGGACTATCTAAGGTCAAATTCAACCCTAACTCGCTTAAGTCTGTCATATTAATTTCAATAAATTTAGTTTCTATAAGAATCTGCGCTGCGTCTATATCCAGATTATAAAGGATCTCTTCTATAATCTTTAAATTTGATGGGGTGTTTGTTATAATCAATGCGCCTGTGCGTTCGTCCAGATTGATCTTAGAATCACTGGGCCAATTAACAGAATTCTCAAGCACATCTTTAATAGTATTAACCTTTGCTATGCTTGCTGCTCCGCCAAAGCCGCCGCTTACACCCACAGTCTTTCCGCTAAACTCTGTAAACATAGCGAGCCCTTGATTTAAATAGTAAATCCTTGTCTCCGGGGCCTCTGCATCCATTGCATCATAAGTATCTACCCATACTGCATTATCTTCAATTCTATATGCCAGGCCCTGATTTCTAAAGATATACTTCAAAAGGGACTCCAGAGACATATCCCTTACCTTTATAGTAACCTTTTTCTCTTCGGCCTTGACATTGCTCCCCAATATTATATTGATACCGGTTGCCTCTGATAAAAAGTCAACTACATAATCAAGGCTGACATCCCTGAAATCCACTGTTATCAGGGTCTCAAGATTTTTCCTGATAGCAGGTATCTCTACAATGGAGTTCTTTGGCGCCTCGTCCCTATCCTTGACAAATTTAACCTCGTATGCGCAGAGCTCCACGGCACAGAAAAACATATATAAGACCACAGACCACAGACCGAAGACCGAAGACCATCCGCCTTTGGCGTATGAAAAGGTCTGTGGTCTGTGGTCTGTGGTCTGTGGTCTGTGGTCTGTGGTCTTTTGTCTATTTAACATTTGCCACTACACTTTCATTCTCATTTAAAACAGTAGCTGTAACAAATATCAATAGGTTCCTGCGTTCAATGTTATCTGTCTTTTTTCTGAATAAGCCTCCTATCAATGGCAGGTCGCCCAAAACTGGCACCTTTGTCTTTATATTTGTATTTGTTTCCTTTATGAGGCCTCCCATTACAACCGTCTCTCCGCTCTCCACCATAACACTAGTGCTTAAATTTCTGGTTTTGAATTGAGGTATTGAGACATCGCCTGAATATGTAAAAGACCCCGAATCCTCGCTGACCTCCGGGGTCAATGCCAGCGTGATAATCTTATTATCAACTCCAACGCTTGGTTTAACGTGTAAAAGTATGCCCACGTCTCTCGTGACAAAATCCTGAGGTATATTTGCCCATTCTGTTTCACCTGCATCGTCAAAATCTCCATCACCATTTATGTCATACTGCACAAGGCTTACCTCATATCTGGTAGGATAAATAAACTCGTCTATTACCTCTATGGTAGCTGTCTGATTATTTAATGTAGTTATCCTTGGCGCAGATAAGGTCTTTACATTCTGTTTCTCCTTCAGTGCATGCATAACCACCTGAAACTGCGGGTGGCTCAATATGCCCTGGTATGTTAAATTAAATCCTTCGTCACCCCTGGTAAAACTCGTAAAGTCTACCCCGCTCCCAGAACTAAATCCGTGAAGATTTTGTTTTTCGTTATTCTGTTTTAGCCCCCAGTTAGAGTTTAACTTCCACTCAAGGCCAAGCTCATCTACATCAGTAACCTGCACCTCTAAAAACCTTGCCTCAATAAGAACCTGCTTAGGTGTAACATCCAAACTGTAGAGGAGGTCCTCTATTATCTCAAGGTTTGAAGGAATGTTGCTTATTATAAGAGCGCCTGTCCTGTCATCAAGAGTCAGTTTTGAATCTTTAGGCCAATCTACTGCATCCTCAAGGATATCCTTTACAGTTTTAACCTCTGTAGAGGCCGCGCCTCCCTCTTTGCCAACTGAACCGCTAAACTCAGCAAACCTCCCAATGCCTTGATTTAGAAAATACACCCTTGTCTCTATACCCTCGTTGTCCAGTTCTTCCCTTGTTGCTACCCACACAGCATCCTCTTCTATCCTATAAACAAGGTCCAGTGATTTTAATATATACCTCAGCGATTCTTCGAGAGGCATGTCTTTTATCTTTATAGTTACCCCTTTTTCATCCATATCTATCTCGCTCGAAGGTATTATATTGACGCCTGTAGCATCAGATAAAAAGGCCAACACATAATCGAGCTCTACATCTTTAAAATCCACGCTTATAGGGATCTTCAATCTCTTCCGTATCTCTGGCACCTTTACAAGAGGCGTTATCTTTTTCTCTTTTTGTTGCAGCCTGCCGGTCTTATCCTCTGGGATCAGATGCCTTTCAGCCACCTCTAAAAGCATCTTCTCCTCAATAATCTCTCTTGCCTTTTCTAACGCATCTTCTTCTATCTTAATCTTCTGTATCTCAACATAATGCGCGATGTCTTTAAATCTTTTATTCTCAGGAAACTCTGCCATTGCAACATCAAGCGCCTTCTGTGCCTCCTCAAAATCTTCATAGCTAACGTGCATCCTTATAGTGTTTATTAGTTCCTGTGTCCTCTCTATCTTTTCTCTTAATTTGCTGACCATTAGCCTTTCTTCAAAGATTCTTTTAAGCCGTTCCTTTTCGGCCTCTTTTCTCTCAATCTCAATCTGCTTATGCCTTTCTTCTCTTTCTATCTCTATCTGGGCCGTCCGCGCCGCTTTCATCCTGGCCAGCACCTCCTTTTCCTCGCCCATCTTAATCTCCTTCTGCGCAGACTCTATATAAGCCTCGGACTTAGATATCAATCTATTCTCTGGATCCAATTCCTTGATCTTTTTGAATTCTGCAATAGCCAAAGGATAATTCCTGTCTCTATAGTATCTCATGGCCCTCTCGTATGTGTCGCTGACTTCCTCAACCAATTCCAATGCCCCTTTCTTCTCGGACTCCTCTATGGCCTTCTCCTTCATATCTTCTTCAAGTCTAACGCGCTCCTTTTCTGCGAACCTCTCAGCCTCTTCATTGGCTATCCTCTCTGCCTCGCTTATGACACCCTCTGCCATCTTCTTCCATCTTCTATCCTCGAGGACGAATATCTCATCCAGCCTGGACCTTGATTTTTCAATATATATCTCTGCGAAAGGGGTAAAATAGGATTCGTTCTGAGACTGTTCTATCTCGATAAGGTTTTCAAATACAGCGATTGCCTCTTTGTACCTGCCCGACTCAAATAAAGACATCGCCTTTTCAAAATATTTCCTAAGGTCAACCCTTGAGATAGCTATACCCTTATTGTCATAAAAAGAAGGCTTGACTAAGGCAGGTGCATCCTTGTCCAAAGAAAAAAACGTCGAACTAAATGTTAAGGCCAAGATTATATAAATTATTATTTTTCTCAATTCCTTCCCTTTCGAGTTAACCACAGAGAACACAGAGAATCTATTGGGTTTTTCTTTAAAAACTCTTTCTCTGTGTCCTCTTCTTAAATAACCTCTCTTTTAGTCTTATTGTTTTATAAATATCTATCCCGAGTCCACAGAGAAAAACTCTAATAATCTCTGTGGCCTCTGTGGTTTATTTTTTTACATCCTCTGCCTTCTTCTCTTTTTCTTCCTTCTTCTTGGCGGCTGTCAATACAATCTCCTCCCCGCCTTTTTTCTTAAGGGCGACTTCATCCTCATCCAGCCGTAAAACCACAAAGTCTCCTACCATATCCCCCTCTTTTACGAAATAACTCTTGCCTGTGCCCTGATCTTCAATAACAACCATGATCTTTGACCCCATTACCACCTTGCCTTTGTACTTAAGTATTGGTTCCTTTGGCCCTTCTTCAATCACAACCGGCTCCACTGGCATGGCCTTCGGTTTAGAACCCGGCCTGAAAAAGGGGCTGCGTTTCAAAAGCGTCTTGTATCCGTTCATGGTATCCATTGCCATTATCCTATCAAAGGCCCGCCTGCCGCTGAGGGCCGGCTTATTTTTTGCAATGCTTTTCTTTGCCGCAAGTTCAATATCCTGCAAGAGTCCTTTTGTCGCCTGTTTTCTATTTCCCTGCGAAAAAAAACCAAAACCCAATATACCTATAAATATTATCAGGAGGGTCCAGAAAATTAATTTTTCCTTCACTATCACTCTGCCCTCGCAACCATGAACGTGCTCAGCACTAAACTTACCTCAATCTCTCCGCTGTCAGACTCGCTGCTTTTTACATGAAATTCTTTAACCGACACTACAGGACTTGCATTTTTTAATTTCAACAAAAGGTCTACAAGGACCGCTGTATCTGCCCTTACTGAAATCTGAACAGGCAATTCCGTATACAGAAGGTCCTTGCTTAGGGATTCTATATAATCTATTGACTTCAGCGGTTTAATAGCAGAAAACGCTACACCCTTGCCCTCCAATAATCTATCAAGGACAAGTTCTACGGTTTCCAGCTGTCTTAAAAGTTCTTCAACCATATTATCCTTGGGCAGGCCATCGCCAAAACCCAGATTATTAGGAAGGGGTGTCTTCTGCGTGTTTATCTTCTCAGAAAACTTCTTTATCGAGCTGTGTAATCTCTCTATAAAATAAAGGCCTGCCTCAGTGCTCGTCTCAGAGATCCTTACCTTTTCCGGGTCCACAAAATCTATAAGCTGCTTGAATCCCTCCTCAAGGGATAATCTTTGTTTTTCTTTTTCTTTAAAACTATCCCTTGACGGTAAAGACCCGGTCTGTGTAATATATTTTTTGATCTGGGCGGTCTTGCGCTCTAACTCTTCGTCAAGTATAGAGCTGCCCTCCTTGAAAAAAGGGCCTACCACAAATATATACAGGACCACCAAGATACCGATAGCCGTCAGCCCTTGTCTTAAAATAGGCCTTCCCTTAGCTAGGTTCGGTATACTAATATTCTTTAGCTTCATGCGCTATCCCCACCGACAACATCCATTGTTATACTGAACTTGACGATCTCCTCTCCTGTATTTGTATCTGTCTCTATTGAAGAAGATACCGGCTTGACATCCTTAAAACTAGGCGAAGATTTAAGCGACGACACAAAATTGTTTACAGACTGGTATGAAAGAGCCTTACCACTCAAGTCTAATCTGCCAAGCCCGCTTTTTTCCAGCGAGACTATGCCAGAAACATCTGTAATCCAAACATCCTTCGGGATTATCTCAGAAATAGTGCCTAATATATTAAGCCAGATACCCCTGAACCCAGCAGCTTGATAGAGTATATCTATCTTTTCTCTTAAGATCTCCTCTTCATCCTGCATCTTTTTAATCTTAGGTTCATACGTCCTGTAAATATCCAGCATCTCGTCAATCTTATCCATCTTAAGCCGCTTTATAGAATAATCCTGCCTCATAAATACTGAAAGGCATATAACTATCAATGCCGCCATGACTATAGAGAGCCGAGAGTACAAACCCTTTTGCGAGAAGAGGTATTTCTGGGTAAGTATCTCCTTTAAAAAATTAACTTCTATCTTAAGGCTGACTATGCCTCTGAGCGCAAGTCCGATTGCCACTGCGAGCTGATTCTTCACGCCTTTTGTCTGTAGATTTGAAAATATATCTTTTGATATTCGTAATTTTCTATACGGATCCAATATTCTAGATTTAATGCTAAATCTTGACTCAAATCTGGTTCCTATATCCTCAATCGCACTTCCCCCGCCCGTCAATATCAATTCGTCAAGTTTCTTTTCGCCATGTGTCTCATCGCCGCTCTGCATGCAATAGTATTCTATAGACCGTTCTATCTCAGAAATAAGTTCCTGTATGCCATGTTCCCCTGCCTCCTTTATCCTTTCGCACGCTATAGGAAAACTTCTTATCCAAATATTGCCTTTTTTGAATATGACAAGATTGGTAGTCTTTGAACCAATATCAAGAAGGGCGCTAAGCCTTTCGGCATTGTAATCTTCATTAAATGCCATACAATTGTATAAACTTATAGGAGACACATCTATCAGGTCACTAGTATATCTTATGGATTTCAGTCTTGAAACCATATCTTCTATGATGTTCTTCTTTATGGCTACAATAACCGCCCTTTTCGTAAGCCTGTTTTCTCTGTCTAATAGCGACCAATCCCATGCCACCTCGGCCAAAGGAAATGGTATCTGATTCTGGGCCTCGAACTTCATGGTCTGATTAAGTTTTTCTTCCTTAACCTGAAGGAGTTTAACAAACCGTACAAATACAGATTGCCCGCCTGCAGAGATATTAATCTTCCGAGTCTTTATATTATTATCAGACAATAATTGCGATATTAGCTGGAGGACCGTCTTGTCTCTGTCTAATTTCAAGTCCTGCGGTATTTCCTTTATGCCAAATTTATTCAAAATTATACCATCGCCCACTCTTTTGAGTTCAACAAGTTTAATAGAATGAGAACCTATATCTAGGCCTACTGAGGTCGTCTTAAATCTTCGGCTCATCTTGCCCTTCCAATTATTCTCTTAAGTCTGTGTATCTCATCCTCTGTATATTCCCGCCAGCCATTTACAGCATTTCGCTTAGGCCTTGGAAATACCTTCTTGTTCTCATAGCGTATGAGCGTCTGTTTGGATATCCCCAAAAACTGGGCAGCCTCTGTGGCTGAGTAGTATCTCTCCTTCTCCATAATATACCACCTCAAGTTAACCACACTGCGTTCGGCTAATTGATTACACAGATTATCGGCTTATAAGATGCTATATAAGATTACACAGATAAAAACGTAAGAAGACAATCTGTGTAATCTGCTTTTTCCGCCGAAGGCGGACCTGCCTCTGGCAGGAAAATCTGTGTAATCATATTATTGAATTTCCATATAACAAGTTAAGTTTTCGTAGCAACGTAAGTGGCGGGTCCTGTCTGCCAATCCACCTAAGCCCGTGCTCGCTTGCGTTCGCGCTCTGGCAAGGGCTTGGTCTTGGCACCCACCTGCTGGCTGCAGGAACCCAGCCTTCTCCGCCATAGGCGGACCAGCCTAGGGCTGGAGGCTGTCAGAGCTTAACTTCACAAAATAAGCATTGCAGAAAATGTGAAGTTAATTCCCTCAGCCCTGATAACTCACCGATTACTAATCAAGAGATATTCGGGATATCCTCACTTGACGTGATACAACTATATACTATTAGATACTACTTGTCAAGGGTAGCGGACTAAAATAGTTGAGCAGTCGCACAGACGAAAAAACTGCACGACTGCTAAAATAGTTTGGCTGGGAAACCGGGAGATATCTGGCGGGTTACTCTTCCTTCCAGAACCTGAAAGGCCTTTTCTTCGGAAGCCCTGGCATTACAACGCCTTTCTCGCTTATGGCCCACGCCCTTTCTTCAGGAACAGGGTCCATCTCGTCTGGGTCTATCTTGCCATTATTATTTACATCCTTGGCTGCCTGTACCTTGAAATAATGGTTGCCTTCGGATAGCCCTTCTCTGCGAACTGAGGTCTCAGGAGACCAATCTGACCACTCATCATTGTCAAACTTCCACCTGAAGACACAGCCGCCAGTAGTGGCCTTGAAGGTAAATAAAGCGTATGTGGATTTTGTAAGAGAGATTGGGCCACTTGTTATAATTGTATCAGGGGCTATTATAATAAGCTCGATAGTATCGCTGAATATCACTGACTCATTACCGGCATTATCTCTAAACTTGACGTATACCTTGCGCGTGCCGCTTATAGCAGGAAGCACCCAATTATCCTTCTTTGCGCTAAAAGACTCCCACTGCTCTGCATCAAAGACACCGTCATTGGAAATAGACATGGCGCTGACACCGGTAGTCGCATCTGATGCGCTCAGAGCCAGGTCTACATATATTGAATTCGTAACTGCGTCCTGATTGTTTATGATTACAGAACCGGTAGGGCCTTTTGTATCAACTACAAAACTCCAGACCAAAGGAGAGGTCTTGTTTCCAACTATATCGCTTACCTCTATTGATACTACATTATCGCCTTCACTTAAAGGTATAGACGGTATGTAAACAATGCTCTTACTATCTTCATCGTAACTCGCCTGCACTGTTGACTTATTGATTCTCATATTTATATTGTTTGGATCCACGCCGCTGTGTTCATCTGAAGCGCTGATAGAAAAACCAGGTCTATCTGTTGATATAGTAACCCCATTAGAAGGTGAGTAGCTACCTATAACAGGCATCGTCCTATCAATCCATATCTCAAAAGAAGCAGCCTCTGTCCAATTGCCAGCTATATTCTGGCCTTTTAGGTTAAACACCCTTATACCATCTGAGAGCAGCTCCCCTGGCGTCTGATAAGAAATAGATGTGGTGTCAACCTGGTCATCAGGTATGCTTCCCCATGCATAACTGTAGCCCACAAGTCCTGCGCCTGTTACAGGATATTCCCAGTACATATAGGGGGTGCCGCAAGTCTGCCACAGTTTAGCAGGTATGTCTGCCCCGGCAGGAGAAATCTTTGCCCAGATTATCGGGACCTCAAGCGGTACGGTAGTAAGCCTGAAACCATTTGTAGCAGTTGTCCAGCCAGAATAGTCAAAGCCATCGCTTACCCTTACACGCCATCTATAACTAACACCTGCTTCTTCTGTCGGGAGTATAGGTGTAGTAAAACTATCGTTGTCTGATGCGATAAGCCCTGAATCAACAATAGTAGTGGCAAAATTATCCTTTGAAACCTGAACCTGATAGTACCGCTGCGGTTCGCCATCCTTATCACTGTAGGCCCACTGTAAGGCAGGCGTATAATCCTTAATTAGGCTACCATCATTATAAGAAACTATAGAGATATCAGGAATTGCATTGAATGTGGAGAGCGCCCCCCCATAGATTTTATAACTTGTGCCGGTAATAGCTGCAGTAGCAATAGGAGAGCCTGTGGTATGTTCAGAATTATAATTAGATGAAGAGCCTGCAGAGCCTCCGGAGTCTGCCACGCCAGTGTGTAATTTATAATTCTCACTGCTGGAAATAGCAGCAGAACAGATGCCGCAGAAAGTAAAAATGACCCCTGCCGCAAGAACCGCTATATCAAGAAAGAACCCCCTATTTCTATTAAATATTTTCATATATTATAATACAATTATAACTACGCTAATTAAATAATCAAGTAATTTTTTAACTATTCCGTAACCGGTGAGTCAACATGGGTAATACTGCTTCTATGGGCCAGCGGGTGGCTGCAGGAACCCAGCCTTC
>CAYZNX010000014.1:0-14831 GCA_964479825.1 uncultured Planctomycetia bacterium
GCCTAGGGCTGGAGGCTGTCAGAGCTTAACTTCACAAAATAAGCAATGCTTATTTTGTGAAGTTAAGGCCGCAGCATTGCCCTTCTCTCCTGCTCCTTTAAGTGCCTTTTTATACTCTTTATTAAAAGGTAAGCCCTGACCTTACTCAATCTTATAAATCTATGCTGTTTTTTCTTTTCCATTATAAAATCCTGTGAAAGTCTCTGAATATCTTTATTAAGTTTATCCAACGCCCTTATCCTATAATAATCTCATCCAGGGGTCGTTTTGGCACGTGATGGATGTCTTTAGCATCGCGGAAATATTTGATATCTCCGCCGAGGCTTTCTTCTATCACTGTCTTTTCCTTTGGCCTTCCTAATGCTATGACAAGAAGTATATCATACTGTTCAGCTATATTTAGATTTCTCCTCAGTAAATCTCTATCTATAGACCCTATTATACATCCGCCAAGCCCCTTCTCAACAGCACCCAACATGATGCCCTGTGCAGCAATTCCGCAATCATAATAAAAGTCTTTGGATATAGCCTTATCCCCTAAGATAACAACATAACCAGAAGGCCTTTCGCCTTTTTCTGGCCCTCGCCAATCCTTAAGGTAAGCTGCCCAGGCGAGGGTCGGAAAGATAAGGTCGTTTTTTAATGGGCCGTAAGAAAGGATATACTTCAGGGGCTGTAGATTTGCAGCGCTTGGAGATAACCTTGCCAGATTAATTAGCTCTCTCAAAATCTTCTTGCTTAGCCTATGGCCTTCATAAAATCTCCTGCAACTCCTTGAGCGCCAAACGATATTTTTAATAGACATCGCTGAGGTTAAATCGTTAAGAATTTTTTATAGGCCCTATTAAAAAGGTCCTTTGCCCCTTTATACCTTAACCTCTTAAAGGCCTCCCTGCACGTAAACCAACGAGCCCCCTGTATCTCACTATAGCGTACCTTTAAGGCCTCTCTCCCTATGTGTTTAAAAAGATAAAAATATACTGTTTTATATGGCGACGAAGGATCTCATAGAGATGAGATCCTTCTCCGCCCAAGGCGGATCAGGATGACCCCTCTGTAATGAGGGAAAAACACCCCGAGGGGTCATTTATTTAATTGAGCAGTCGGGGAGTTTTTAGATGGCGCCTTGTATGGACCTCAGAAGCGCAGGATACTTACTCATCTTAGCCATATCAAAAACAGGAAATCCTCTGATAAGGTTATGGACATCTTCATCTCTGATAGCTTGCAAAAACTCTTGCCTAACATCCCCTCCAGCAAGCTCTACTCCAAGCTGTAATACCTCTGCACCCAAGTTTTTAAATTCTTCGATATGCCCACTCAACTTTTCTAATTGAATGCTATTAACAACTATTATAGCAATAACCTCTCCTGGTTCTCTCTCTTTTAAAACATTATCTTTAAACTCTTGCTCTCGGCCGATTATGTCTTCTGCAAGAAATGGGCGAATACTTACTTTCTCTTCTACCATAGTTGCGCGGGCGTGGCTCAAACTGCTCCTACCACTACCAGTAACAGATAGTTTAGTTCTTCCCGTTAAAATAATATTCCTGCCATCAGTATGCAGTATCTCCATATTCTCCAATTTTAGGGTATCAATGCCAATCTGTTCAGCCCTTACATCCTCCTCCACTAATCCCAGTAGCCTCAAGAACCTTGGCAATCTTCTCTCAGCAGGCACTTTAAAGCCGTCTATCTCGCTTAACCGAGCAACAATAATCCTTAATGCGTGGCCATTGATGCGATAAATAGCCTCTGTAGGTCTATCTGCGTCTTTACCTTCCCTATCAATAAGATCCAAGGCATAAAGCGATTCTAATAACTCTGTCTGGTCTACATTAGGGTTCCTTAATATACGATAAAGATAATCCACAGGAAGGCTTCGCAAAGAACTGGCCACAGGATTTGGTAAATTCATACCCAGACCGCACTCAACATTCTCTTTTTTCATCTGGTTTACAATATCGCGGATTGCCCATATATCTTTACTGGTGCCATTATTCGAATAAATACGCTTAATCCTATCTGCAAGCACATGGGCAGGGTTTAAACACCCAGGACATTGGCCGTCTGACTCGTTACTTAACCATAGCGTGTATGTATGGACAAAGTCTATGAAATCAACCTTGCGGCCAGCAAAGCCAACAGCTGCAGAACCAATAATCCAGTTAAAAAACCTTAAAACACTAGGGGCAAGTTCAAAGTCAAAAAGCCATGCCCAAGGCTCTACTGTCATTTTCCCGGCAACCTGACTAAAGGCATCTGCATCTAATTTTGTCAACTGTCCTGCTGGACCGGCAACAAGAGCTTCAAATAGCTCCTCGCCAGGCCTTGCCATACCTAGTATCTCATAAATGCGTCGCAAGATCACTGGTCCAGCATGTTCAACTATCCCCCTATGTAAAGTAGTAGGGCCAGAGGTAGTGATAGCAATAGGGCCTCCTGTGCCGCCATAACCCATTAATACAAACCTTAGAGCTGCCTCTTTAACTGCTTCATTTATTGCATCGCCTAATTCTATATCTCTACCTAACTTATCATCAATTATCGGCATTGTCAGTTTTACCAACTCTCTGACCAGGGTAGTTGTTGTCACATTCTGAACCATGGTAGGAACCCTTTGGCCTCCGCCTCCGGCAGTCAGATATCCCGTTACAGATTCAAGCGTCCTCATCCTCTCGCGTGGCGGGATCCCAAGATACCCTGCAGCATCATAGAGAATGGCCCGAGCCTCGCCAGACAAAAAGTTACCGCTGCCTGGTCTAATCTCCATATCAATATTTAATCCTTTTCTTCCGTAGGTGTCCTTACCCAACCAGCCCCTTGCGCGAGACTGATGTATTGCCCTCTCAAGCACATTGACTGCCTCTCTATATTCAGCACGAATAAATACATCTATCTGTTGTATGCCTAATGCAATTGCAATGATACTTGCCCCTGCGATTAACTGATAAGGCCTCTTTTCAATAACCTCACGGTCTCTATATGCCTGGGGATCTCCCTCATCAGCATTTATAACAATGTGTGCCTTGCCCCTTTCTACTATAACAATAAGGCCGTCGATTTTAAAATGAGCAGTCTCTCCTCGCTCGATAGCAGTGTCTACTGCACCCTTTAAAGTTCTCCATTTAGCTACAGTTGGAAATAGTGCCCCTCCTCTTCCTTGAAGAAGGGCTGCCCCAACCAATGTGAACATAGTCTCCTGATGCCAAGGGCTCCACTTTTCATCAAGAGGTTTAAAATCTCTATCTACTCTCAAAACTTCAAATACTGGGTCAAGTATCCCTGCCTCAAGCGCTGCCTCAGAATCCCATGCAGGGGTTACCTCATTCTCATCAAAGATAAGTCTTCTCTGGTTCTTTACGAAGTCAGGAGGCTCGTTAGCCAATTCATCCTCTTCTCCAATGGGTAGGCCCTTGAGAGAGATATCTTTATTTTCGCCAACAAAACTAAGTGTAGCGATTTTGCCATCATCAAGTTTTATGGCAATAGTATTAGTATTTATCCTGCCTAAAGGCCTCTCCTCTCCAACAAGCCAAAGCTCTTGGGTATCCTCATCAAGATAAACCTCGGGCTTAAGGGCTGAGCTTGACTTTTTCCTTAGACCCTCATCAATATCATAATTCACCACATCCAAGACCTTTAACTGGTCAGAAATAATTAATGTAGCAATATCTCTTTTGCCCTCAAGATTTATATATTCGAAAGAGACTATGCGCCCTGGAAACAGATGGCCTACCCTTAAGGCATCTTTTCTATTCAAAAATTCGCCTATATTTTCAGCCGGCACTAGATATACGCTGCCCTCATAGTCAATTGCTGCAACCTTACTAACCATTTCTTCGTTTTTCTCAAACCCATTAGCCGATTCAACCTTGTGCTCTTCTGACACATAAAAATCCCTGCCCGGCGTAAGATTGTTCTTTGCTGCGCGGAAAAGTTCATGTTTTTCATCGTACCTTGGGAGATTAACCAAAAGTTCAAGCACCGATGCCATCTTGTCTCGTTCTAATGGCCCAAAGAAACTAACCTTTCCTGTACGCCTGTCAATGACCATCATCGCTGGAGCCAGAAAACACTTTCCAAGGCAGGCATCATAAAAAACCTGTATCCTCTCGTCTGAAAGCTCCTCTTCTCGTAGGCCTAATTTCCTTAACTCATCAGCTATATCAGCAACACCAACTACAAGGCATGCTCCTCCCCAGCGGCAAAGCCTGACCTCTATATCTATATCGCCTGAAGGAGTGGTAACAAAACGGCGATAAAAGATTATTGTCTGGTTTAAAAATTCACGGCTAATGCCAAGTTCTTCAGCAACGCCTAAATATACCTCAGGTGTCAGATAGCCAAATATACCCTGCAGTCTATGAAGAACAGGATGTAAGGCATATATATTACTGTATAACCCCATATTCCTTAAGGAAACTCTTCCTCTTGTGGCCTCTGGGCCTGCCTTAGAAAGGCCCTGGTAGATATCCTTTTTCAGTTCACGCCTAATCGTATCCTTAACTATATCCGGCCTTAGATAAATTACCTTTATCAATGTCTCTTTCTGCTCAGATGTATACCTAAGCCGCGGCATACCAGCATTCTCAGGACTTGCCTCAAACTCCTCAATAACCTTGTCTAAAAGATTTCTTTTCTCTTCTGCAGGTACATATGACACAGCGAGAAGACGGTTGTAAGTAACTGTATCCTCAAGCAAAAACTGGATAAAGCGCCTATGCTGTTTTACGCCAGGGATATCCATCTCAGACAGGAGATAAAGTCCGGACCTCTCGTAAGAATCATTAAACTGCATTGCCTTTTCTTGAATCGCCTCCATATCTACATCCTCATCTCTAGATATTAGGTGGTGGGCTAAGTCTTTAGTATAAACCCTTTGCATCCTCGTCCATATATCCTGAGGCGGAAGACTCAATAGTTTTTCGGTTTCGCTGTTCAAGGTGAATCTATCATATGCTAACTGGCCAAGATTAGATACCACTGCCTGCCAGATCTCGGCAGGGTCATCAGTAGAAATCCTTCCAACCAGCCTTCTCATTTTTGGAAGTTTGCCAATATTGGCCTTAGAATGGGCTATTATCCCTTCAACTACGCTTTCATATCTTGCTATATCCCTTTTCTTTAGCTCCTGCAATTGTTCCACTTGCGACCGAAGATTTGTATATATATCCTGGGCCTTTATATGCTCGATAATTAGGAAAAATATCTCATCCCTGTCAGATAAATCGTTGCGTGCAATAAATTTCCTTAATAACCCCAGGGTATTCTTATCATCAAACCACCTTATAAGCTCAATAAGACCTGGATCAATTTCGCCTCTTAGGGATTGCAGTAATTTTATACGCTCCAGGGTGTGCCATGTGGCTGCAATCTCATTACCAAGTTCCTTAAATCCGTCTGGTATGCGAGTATCCTGTGCCGAGGCACGAATCAAGGCATGGGTCAAAAGGTCATCAAGGAGAAAATCAACTGAGACACGTGGGCTTATCAGGGCCTCTACGGCAATCTCCACAACAAAATCGCCTGTGAGACGGCCAGCATGAGGCGAGCCGCTCGTTAAGCGCACCTTGCTTAACTCAATGCCATAAATGCCATTCCATTTTTTAAGCACGTGCAGGATATGGGAAAGATTCCCCTTAAGTGTATTATAAATATCTTCTTCGGTTTCAAGCCCTGCAGGCCGCGTATCCGAGGATATTGCAATAGAATCTGCATAAGTATATAATAAATCTTCTACGGCCTTGCTAACAGCTTCTTCCGAGAACTCGCATATAATATCCTTTTCAGGATGAAAGGCAAGATGTATGCCATCTGTTTCAGCAAGCGTCCTTCTTAAGACGCGCTCCTGTGTATTATAATCATCAAGTCCAAACTCTACCCTTGTCTCAGGACCTAAACGGTTAATCTGCAGAAAGGAACTTGTTAGATTATTTGAATCACTAGCTGGTTTAGGCGCAGCAAAAATCTCTCCTAACCGTAAACCAGATCCTTCTAAGGCCGAAGCCAAAGACCTTTCCGTGATATTTAAGGAATCCCTGACACGAGAAACCAGCATGCCCCGCCATTGCGCAACTTGTTCAGGGATATGCTGAACAGCAAACCTCTGTAAATCCTGGGCCTGAGCTCCAACCCTTGCCTTATTTGCAGAATAGGCAAGCACAACCAAAGGTAAACCTTTATCATATGTATCTAATTTAAACCTGTGACTAATCCGCCGGCTTAGATAGTAATGCATGACCCTGTTTTCAAATACCGCAACCTCTGAAGGAAATGCCTCCCTTAGCACAGGGACAATTTCTCCAAAAACCATTTTTAAAGACTCCTGCCTGATCCTGCGCCATTCATCTAATTCATCACCGCGTTCTGCATCTGCCTCAGGGGTCAAGGTAACTGGAAGTTTCTCTAATATTGCTTCTGCCCTTTCTAGGAGATCGTCTTTATCTGCCCTAAGGCTATCAAGGACATAAAGTGCTGTAATAATCTTCCTTGCCTTTGGCCGAAAATCTCTTAGCTCATCCAGATGCGACAAGCCAAATTCCTCCTCCAATAAATCCACAAACATATCCACTGCTGGCTGCGCCATCTTAGTTGCATCACCAAATCTTACTATAAGAGAAACTAAGGCCTTGTTAGATACGCCTTTAATCCGATCCTGGACCTCTATTCTTCCTTCAAATCCGGAGATAAAGACAATAAAAGCCAGTATCTCCTCATCGCTCGCGTCTCTAAGCCTGCCAAGCTCATACCTTTCTAAAAACTCCTGAATAGAAGGATTCCTGACAAAACTTAGGAATGCTTCTCTGTTTACGCCTCTTATTGCTTCAGCAGGAAATACCTCTTCGGGTTTATATTTTATCCTTCTGTGTAAGAGACGCAGAGCTGCATACTCCTCATGCTTGGATAAAAGTATAAGAGGAAGCGGCCCAATAGGCGAGGCCCCAGGAATAATCCCTCCGGGAACTGGAATATTTACATCATTCTTAACTGCATCTAAGAGTTCTTCAATGCCGGGCAAGTGTACTAAGTCAGGAAGTGCAGCATCTATCTTCTGGATCAAGGCCGAAGTTTCTTCCTGCTCTTCTAGACCCTTTCTAACCTCTAACCCTTTAGCAACGTAAGCTGCTACTCTCTGTAGAATAATCTCATCAAGCTCGTCATCAGGTTCAGCCAGAATAGTCTTTGTCTTTTGTCTGCGAACAAAACCCTCTACCTCATTAGCAATAAAACCTCTAATGATGGCCTCTTGAAGCAATGGGCGCATTTCGCCCCAAAATTGTCTTTCCTTGCTGACAAATACATCTATCTCAGCTAGTGCCTTCTTTCCGATATCTGAGGCCCTCAGATAATCCTGTATAAATTCGTTTAACCAAGCCCAGCCAAGTCTAAAATTAGACTGAATCTCTATATTAGAATCAGAAAACTTCCTGTAAACTTCATTTGCAAGGTGTTCTTTATAAATATCCTCGTCTATTTCAGCGTCTCTTTTTAGCCCTGCTGCAGTATCAACAATGAGTTTTCTTAAGGCTAAACCGAGCTCTTCTGTATTGAAACTACCCCTTGTCTGTTCTATGCGGCCGCGTTCCCATATCTCTTCAGCGCGTTTCTTTCTATTAATACTCTCAGCCCTTTCTTTTTCTCTGCGGTCTTTTATATGTTGCCCTAAGAGCTCCTTTGTACCGGGGGGCAAGCTATCTTTTACCTGTTCAACTGTTGGCAATCTTAAATCTTCCCAGAAGATTGCCTCTAAAATTATCAGCAGCTCATCTATTGACTCAATCCTGCGAGGGTCCCTTGTTAAGATAAATGCCTGTTCTCTGGTTTCGCGTACAAGCCCAACCGCATCCATATATCTCTTCTTTAATATTAAAGCCCTGTCTCCATTAGATAATCCCTCCATTGACATTATATCCTGGTAATATATCTTAGCTTGATATGCTGGGTCGCGGCGCTGGCTAGCCACAACAGGTTCGTCTCGCCTCTGTGCCTGTAGTAGCCTATCGCCTCTTTCGTCAAAATCTATTTGTCTTGTCCTGCGGCCCTCATCGCCATAAAGCATCAAAAACCTACGCTCTTCCTCTGTTATTCTAGTAGAGGCTAAACTGCCTCCTAATTCTAAAACCTTCCTATTAAACTCATCTTCAGATACTGCGAAAACCCCGGGCACAAAACCTCTAACAAAACTTACGAATCCATCTGATGGCCCCGGCTCTCCAGCAACTGCTTCTTCAAGGCTCGTTTTTAAAATAAGTCTGGCAATGCGCTCTTCAATAGGAAAGTATTTCTGCACTACACCCCATTCAGCATCTGTGAGCGAAAAGGCCGTTTCTATCTCTCCTTCTCCATAAAGAGAAGTGTAAATCCTCTGGATATCAGCCATATCTGAGAGCCCTCCAGACATACCAAGCAAGGTAACGCATGGTGTTATAAGAGGATTGAGCTCCCCTCTGGCAGCATGTAGCGCATACATGGCACAACTCTTTTGACCGCATCTTCTGCAATCTGCCGGGGTCCTGCCCGGGCCTGTAGCCTGTAATATCTCTTCGATCCTAACCTGCGCCTCTTGCCAACCTTGGGCTGGTCCTGATGCTGCTACATTGGCCATAACCTCAAAAATAATGCCCTCTAACCCCTCTGGATGAATAACCTCAGGATTAATTTCAAATTGAGAAAGCCTTCTCACTATCTCCCCTTGCATCTGGCTAAATTTATGCCTCTCCCTAAAGGACTCCCATTCCTTGGAGCCAACGAGCTGATACATAATATACTTTATAATTATCTTAAGTTCGGCCTTATCCTCAATAACTGGCTTCTCTTTAAGGCCAGTCAGC
This sequence comes from uncultured Planctomycetia bacterium, assembly GCA_964479825.1. GTDB lineage: Bacteria > Omnitrophota > Gorgyraeia > Gorgyraeales > Gorgyraeaceae > CAYZNX01. The sequence continues at coordinate 8,835 of CAYZNX010000014.1, forward strand.
TGAAACACACCTGCATCATTAAATATTGCTGAAAGTCGTCTTTGTAATCTCTCGTTTATCCTATGGCTAAGAATACCATTATGAAAGGCCATGTCAGTGATAAGTTCATTTAGGTCTTCCTCGCGGTCAATAGTCAGCCCATGTGGCCTTACCTCATACAGCCTTTCCATAATAGCCCTCTTACGCTCTAAATCTTTAACATCCCTGCCTTTGTCCCTGAGACTGGAAATTTCTGTATCACGTTGCCTCAATCTCTCTTCGCTCCTTGCCCGGGCAATGTCTGTATCAGAGGCAACCAGCTGTCTGTAAAAATATGCGGCCTCATGGTCTTCAAGCCTCTCGGTCAACTCCTTAGGTAAAGGGCCTTCTACTTTTTCCCTCAATCCTTCTAATCTGCTTTTTGCACCTAATTCAGTTAATATAAAATCTCTGAATTTTATAAATCTATAGTCCATGCGAAGCCGCGTTAAATCATAATCTGACGCAATCTGCTGCATTGTAGATGTATCACTGTAACGCGCTACAACATCCAGGTCATCAAGATTAGAAATCCTTCCAGTAGAAATTACACCCTGCAAGGCCTCTAAGTATTTAAATAACATATGCTGAGAATAAAGCTCTAATTCGTACTTGGATTCAAACCCATAATCTTCATAGCCTTTATTAATAGCAGCACCCACAGGTATAGCCCCTGAGGCCGTTCTCCTGTTTATCTCCTCTTCTATAGACAATCCATTACCTTTTAAATCTGCGAGTAAATCCTTATATGGTCTTCTAATATCTAAAGATGCAATGTCATCTTTCCCAAGTCCTCTCAATTCATTTATCAGTATATACCTTACAACCTGTTTCCCTCCTCCTCGCTGAGGAATAGGTTGTTCCTCGGAATAACGCTTTTTGCCTTCCCTTATATCCTCATGGGCCAATGTCAATATAGAATTGACCTTGTCCCATGGATTGATAGTCATGCCTCCTAAGTCATGTCGGACATCTCCGCTTATATGGCCAGGGTCTATGCCTTCAGATAAAAGTGCAAAACCCCCTTTTGCGATAAATCTGTCATAAGATTCTGTCTGGCTAGGTTTGAGTATCTGAGCAGTATATCTATCAGGCCTATGTCTAGCAATATTAAAACCCTGGGCTATCAAACCATCAAGCATGCTATCCCAAGTAGCTGCCTTGCGTCTTCCAGTTGTTTGCTCCCGGCCTTCATAGAGACTATAAACTACTAATGTCTGAAGATCCTTTAGCGTAACAATCTCTTTTGTCTCCTCTAACCTTGGGACAACTTCTTTAATAGGTAATATCCAGAATAGGCCTTCTTGTTCCAACCTGAACCGATTTACGATTAGATTTAAGGCTGGCCTTAAATCATCTGAAGGCATGACTTCAGAAGAGACCATGGCTTTAAGAAGCTCCTCAATCTCGTCAAGGGAAAGTCCCTTTTCTTCAAATGCTAATTCAACAAAGATAATTAAATCCAACAGCTCGCTGATTATAAATCTATCAGAAGTAAGGTTTCTCCTTTGTGCCTCATATCTTGCTCTAAGCCCACTGAACCTTTCAGGTTCTTTAAGTAACTGCTCCTGAAGCATAAAAATCTGCATCCAAGACTGAAGGTTTACTCCTGTGGTAGTAAAGAACCTAATCTGCTCTAATATACTCTCTTCCTTGGTCTTAGCGTTTGCATCTCTTTCCTTTCTCGCCTCAGCTAATTCTCTCTGAGCCAGTAGATTAAATTCAGCTGGCTTAATCTTTTCTCCATCAGCTATTCTCTGGCGTATATCTTCTATTTCAGAATCCTCTTGTTTTGAACGTTCAATAACTGACCTTACTCTCGTCTCTAAGGTGTCAAGAAGCGCCATAGGTAATTCATAATGCGCTCTTACCCAATCTGTAATGCGTCTCGCCTCTTCATTAATTACTGTTGCGGCCTCCCTTGCTAAACCTGTTTTTAGTTCAAGCTCTAAATCCTCAGCCCGAGGGGTCTTACTCCAATCTCTGACTGCTTGCTGGATCATCTGTTCCTGACCGGTATCGGCTCTACGACTGAGAATATCTATAACTACCTCTAAGAGATCTGCTTGTCTTACTGGCTCTCTTGAAAGGAGTTTCCATGTCAGCGACTCTATAAGCCTATTTCTCCCTTCTCCTGTTTCTTCCTGCCAGCGTGCTGCCTCTACGATGCGATAAAGGGCACTGCGATACTCGTCAAGACCCTCTGCATTATCCAGAGTGAATAATCCTGGTGTCCTTTTCTCCACTGCTGCCTCTTTTAACTGCCCCTCTATTTCCTTGCGCATGTGAACCTTTTCAGCGAGATTGTAATAGCCGGAATAGAATCCAAATGGCTTTTTGACAACCTGAGGGTCTTCTGAAAGCTCATGATATATCCTTTCTTCAAGGTAGTCTAAGAGGTCTGATTCAATTTCATCAATAGAAGGTTTGTTGCCCTGAATTGCTGTCCTCAATATAATAGAGCTTGTGATGACTCGCTTTAAATTATCCAAGCCTTCGGCCCTAAAGACCTGTAAAACTTCAGGTGCAAAATCACTTGGTATGATAGAACGCGCCAAGAATATGCCTATTTCTTTACGATAGGTAAGCCTATAGCCTTCGACATATAACCTCTCATCTCCCCTTGAAAAGATCTCATGGCCATAAAGCTGCGATGTTTCATTCTTACTCAATTGCTCCAATGCTAAGCGTTCCACATCCACTGGATTAAGAGGGTCGAATCTGCTCTCTTGAGCTATTTCACTAATAGCGGTTTCAAGTAAATCCACTTCTTCCTGTCTCCGCTCAAGAAGCTCAGGATGTGGATTTTTCTTTAGCGCTTCAGTCAGTTCTGCGCTTATTCTTTCCCTGGTCTCAAGAGGAAGAATTTCCTCTGCATCGCTAAGCTGAGCAACTTGCGCTTCTTCTTTTGATTCAGCTAATTTTCTTATAATAGCCTCTGGAACAGTTAATCGTGCCTTTGCCTTCTGAATGAGTTCCTGATATTTAGTATTATTCTCATAAATAGCTCCTGCCCTTATAGCCACGTCAGTGTCCTCGCCATCAAGGAGTTCCTGAAGCATTGTGGCTGCTAATCTATGGTCTTCGGGGGCCCGGCTATATTCTAAAAGCACAACGCTATACCGAAGAAGTTTTTCTGATGAGAGCCCTCGATGTCTGGGTAGCCTTAAGAAATGCCTTGCAGCCATAATCTCCAATGCAATCAAAAGCTTATAGTAAGTCTTTGTCTGTTCATTCATTTCATGCACATCGAAGAAACTCGTCCTGCCATAAATACGGCTCAATATCGCAGGGTAATTTTTGCTGAGAAGAAGGCTCATGTGTTCATCTTTGATGCGGCCTAATATTTCATCTATAGGTATAAAATCTGGAACAAATGCCTCTTGCGCAACAGTCACTGCCTTAATTGCAACTAAACTATTAAACAATGCCTCCAACTCTCTTCGTTCTTCTTGATATCTTGTATTTTGCGGGTCAAGCAGTCTCTTCACAAAATCAAGTTCATGTTCATCAGGCATGGTATCTCCGGCTATCAAATGCAAGAATAAAAGATAATCTGCCAGATGTTCCCCAACTGTCTCTCTTGACCCTTCGCCTGCACGGGTAGATATAACCGGCACATTTAACCCATAGTCAGCAATGACTCCTTTAACATGTTCTCCAACAGGCCCGGCATGAGAAGGATTGCCTGACATATCAAATGCAACAGCTATACCCTTAGCTACATCCTTAGTCCTTGTATCTTTTGTCCAGCCAAATGCCTCTGCAATCCTCTCATCATGGAAAGGCGTATATACAGCAGGCCTTATTAATGAATAGAGATTTCCAAAACCTCTTTTTCTTAATATGTCAATTGCGTCTTTGAAGCTCGCAGTGCGCGAACCCATTGTAATGACGCGATTAGGCGCGGTTCTATCGCCTGCCGGATACTCCTCTACTGCTCGGAACTTATAGCCGGTAATTTGATCTAATGTGTGTGTCAAATATGGAAGCACATACCTTGTTGACTCAACAACCTGCTCAGTAACTGCAAGGGACTCAATATATGTCTCTCTATCAGCTGAGCCGCCTATCATAAAGATCTCGCCCTGGGTATTAAATATACTGTCTCTCAGGTAATCTATGTTCTCAGAGATAAACCTATCCCATGCCCTTACAACCCTATCTGTAGGCATTGGGATATCCTCTATGCGATGGCTGTCTGTAAAGCCTCCCTGAAATACCATTACTGGATAGCGCATGATAAGAGACAAGGCCTTTGCAAGATACATCATATACACTGCCTCTTCATTGTCTCTTGCCACAAGTATGATTGGGCCATCCCTTTCATAGCTAAGGAGGTCTGCCTGGCTTTCCTTTATTGTTAAAAGCGGGGCTGATAAACCCCTGCCAAAAATCCCGAATACAACAGGGAGCCTCATGCCTATTGCCATGAGAACTCCCTCTCCATATAGTCGAAGCCCTTGGCTTGAAGTAGCATTGAATATCATGGCAAGTCCTGTCTTTGCAGCAAGTAGAATCTTTTGAATAACTATTTTTTCAGAAAGGTTATTAACATCAACTATTCTTACATAGGAATGGCCTTCTGCGGCAAGCTCACTAAGCATCCAGGTAAAATAACTAGAAGGGGTTATGGGAAATTCTATAATAACACCAGGAAAATCTTCTGTGCATACCTGGCTTGCAGCAAAGGCAAGGGCCTGGCCGCCGCTCTTTATGCCATATAATCCTTCTGGCCCTTTCTCGTAATCCCGAGGGTCCAAATCCTCTTCTTTTATTAATACTGGATAAGATGCCTTTTCAGGCACGCCCTGTGCTTCATCATAAGCCAATCTAGATGCCTGAATATACTTATCTGCCTTTTCTTTATCTTTGACTACATTTTTAATGTTCGCGTGTAGAAATGTTTCTTCCTCTGCAATATCAACAGGTAAACCAAGATACTCATCAAGGTGGTAGAGAAGCCCATTTACAACAAAGTTATGCGCATCCTCTCCTAAGGTTAATCCAACCCTCTGCATAATACCATCTGCGTCTGAAGTAATGATCCTGACCTTTGCCAGGGCAATAATCTCATTTACTCTGTCCTGTTTATTCTTGCCCAAATACCTATCCAGAAGATTGTTTAGATACACATAATCCTTACCATACAGCCTCTGAGATACAAGGTCCTGCAGCGCAGCCAGGTCCTCTCTTTTCTCAAGCGGCATGCGCTTTAGTTCCTCTATTACGCTCTGGAATTTCATAGATAGCTGTTTAATAAGTTCTTGTCTAACATCTTCTGGGGCACCAGGGCTGTTTACGATTAATAACCCAAAGGCATCAAGATTTTCCACATAAGACCATGGCCTGCGCTTTGTATATTCATGCTCAGGCACAACTACTGCCTTAAGTAATTGTCCTTTTAGCCAGTCTTTTGTCCTCATCCTCAAACTGCTGCTGATAGTCCCTGAATCAGTCATATCAAATCTCCTGGCTGACTTAAAATCTATATCTACCTGAGTAAAAGCCCCTCTTCTTCTATTTAACAACTGCCATATCCTGTTTATGGTTATACCTCTTTCTCCAGAAACAGAAAAGACCCTGAATGAATATCCTCCGCCGAGCTGGGCCTGGCGTTTTCTATAATCTATGCCTCCTTTAGCTTCTTTAATAAAAGAGTCCTCATTCACCAACCCTCCTCTTTTAATAAAATCTGCTTTAACATCCTTTTCTGTCTCTAACATAGCTAAATTCGCAAGCTTTGCCTGGCCTAAATTATTGAGTATGCCATCAAAGGTTTCTTCAAAATATGCTGACCGCGCCTCTTCTGCTGTTCTAAATCCCTGCTCTCGAGCCCTTTCTTCTCTTTCCTTAAGCTCCTCAAAAGGACTTGCTCCAAATATTGAATCTGCGTCTTGAGGACGGGTGCTTACAAGTTCAGTAAAACCTTTTTCTTCAGCCATTCTCACTAATTCTGGATATGCCTTTTCAAAAGCT
>CAYZNX010000015.1:0-10419 GCA_964479825.1 uncultured Planctomycetia bacterium
ATCGTAATCGCCGCCAGTAAGGACAAAATCAACTGGGCTGTTTGGCATGGATTCTTCAGGCAGGGCTGTGACATGGTCACCCATCAAAACGGTTACGAGTTGCGAGTTGCGAGTTTTGAGGTCTTTAATGATCTGCCAGTGGCGTTTGATTACAGGGGTCTTGGTTTCAATGGCTATAACATCGGGTTTCTCCTTCTTTATTCTCTCAATCCACTGCTCATAGGTAAGCCCCTCTGCAATGCCATCATCCCACATTACCTCAAAACCATTCTCCTTTAATATGGTAGCCGTATATGCCGGTACCATCGGATAGATATATGTCGGTTCACTGAACCACTGAAACTGACGGTTCTGGCTTAACAGCGGAATTCCTTTATCAGATTCAAGGGGTGGATAGGAGATGGAAACCTTCAGGGGTTGCGGGTTGCGGGTTGCGGGTTGCGAGTTTTGGGTTGCAGGTTTTATTTCCATTTTGTCTCCACATATTGAATAAATCTGTTTATTTTGCTGCCCAATTTATCATATGCGTTAAGAAAGAGCTGTATTTCTTTTTCATGAATTTCATTGGTGTCTTTTATGAAATTTAAATGAAGAATGGTTTCGTCGCATGAAGCATGTGCATAGGTAAGAAACTTAATGAACTCTGCTTTATATCTCCTGCGACCATAACCCTCCACAATACAAGAGGCAATTCCTTTAGATGACCTTCTCAACTGACTTCCTTCTTCATACATTTCGTATTTTGGAAGCTTTAATGACATTTTGTGTACTTTAATTGCCTGAACATAAGATAACTTATAAATTTCTAAATCTTTATAATTTTTCATCATTTTATTTTTTCAACCCGCAACACGTAACTCGCAACACGCTACTCGTAACCATTCGTTCTTAGTTTGCTCTTTAATTCCTTTGTAAATAAAAAACCCTGCAAGAATCTTATACCATACCAGATGTGGGTTGAGAATATATACGGCAAACTGACTGCTGAGATTGCAAGATTTTTCTCTTTCTCCTGTATTTGATAGAAGGCAAAGAAGAGTGCAAGGATATATACGCCGATGCCTGTGTAATACAAGGTACTGAAAAACGGGTAATCCCCAAAAAACAGGATGGACCCTAAAGTTAGAAATATTACAAAAAGGGAAGGAAGGAAATATTCGAATCTCTTTGAGTTCTCAGGAAATCTTTTTGCAAAAAAACCTCGATGAAGACCATAACGACCAATCTGTTTAAGATGTCTCATTAAACCTTCTCTCCTGTGATGATAGACAAGGACATCGGGGTCGTAAATTATCTTCTTTCCCATCTTAACGATGTCAAGACAGAGTTTTGTATCCTCTCCGGGCCAATATTCGGAATTGAATCCTCCGATCTTTTCGAATATACTTCTGCGGATCAATAGATTTACCGAAGGCCAGTCATCGATCTCCTTCACATTACCAACAGACCAGTACCTTTCTGGATTTCCGCCTCCAAACCTGCTCAGAAAGACAGCCCCTGAAACACGTTGCCAGAATGAGTCATCGTGGGGGGTGACCGCGGGTCCACCAACAGCAGCAACATAAGGATTATGAAAATGTATCACAGCATTTCTAAGCCAGTCCTTTCTGGGATAAGCATCATCATCTAAGAATGCAAGGATGTCCGCATTGGAGTATCTTATTGCAAGATCCCTTTTTTCTGCAGGACCTATACTTCCTGTGGGTATAACCCTGAGTTTTAACTGCAGTTGTTGGATTGATTGAGTTTGTTGAGTTAGCTTAGTAAATTCTTTATCTCCATCAAAGGTGTCTGGGAATATTATAATTCCATAGTCACCATACTCAAGCTTTAATATCTCCGGGATAGACTCATATATATAAGAGTTTATCTTTTTTACAGGTACTATTATGTCAACCTTCATTAGTCTGTAATGTTGTTTTTAAATATTCTGTAACTTTTAAAAGTTAAATCCCTGGCATTTTGCCATGTGATAATATCCTCAAATCTTCTTATCTTCATATAATTTAATGACTTTATTGACTTTCCACTTTATTGACTTTCCACTTTTAAGGTATTCACCGGCCAGCAATAAGAATAACATTATTGTACAGAGCAGACCGGAATACAATATCACCTTTAAGACACTGACAAGACTATCGTGGAATATCAATATTCCAACTGTCTGTATAACTGCACACAAAAGCATTACATATGCAAAATATCTTCCGCTTTTTGCAATATTATAGTTCATTATAATCATCATGATAGCCATTGGTAGCATTGCTATCGCAAAGAGCCCTATAAGAGAAACTGCAGAGGCGAATCTCATGCCAAAAAAGATAGAGATAATCTCTTCTGGGAAAAGATATATGATTATTGCACCACTTCCAGAAAGCAAAAAACTTATCGCCAGCGACTTCAAAATAAGATGAAGGGTCTCTTCATCCCTTGCCTTGCTTGAGACAACCATAGGAAAGAGTGATATTACTACTGCCCCTGGAAGATACATGACTGCCTTGCCGATTATTGCCGCGGAGCTGTATATCCCTGCATCGTGAGGGTCGAAAAAATACTTTACAAGGACAACATCGCTCTGGGAAAAAATGGCAAAGGAGAGATTTGCTAAGAATATTGGAACAACAAAGGATAATGGATCAGTTTCACACCCTTTTATCTTTTCCCTACCTATTTTAAAATGTCTGATTATAGGTAAGAAAGAGATGTATCCCAATAGCAGTAATGATAAGAGATTTCCAATCATTACCCCATTGAGACCTAAACCCAATACAACTAAACCAATACATACCAGATATCTGAAAATACCTGTACCGCTTGGTATGAAGGATAGCACCTTAAACTTCTGGAATCCCTGTAAAACTCCGGTATTTATCGGAATAATTATAGAAATCAGTATGCTTAGAAAAAGCAACAGGATTGGTATTATACTCTTAATCTTAAGATATGTACTTATATCTCTTGAAAATAAGGACCCGATAATGACAATAAAAAAGCCCACAATAAAAAGATACTTATAACTTTTCATAATTAAATCATTTGCCTTTTTATTCTTACCAAGGGTATAAAGATGTGATACATTCTTTGCGATATAATTGGTAATACTTGCAAAAGGGACACTAAAAATTATCATCGCTGATAAGAGGGCATTCATTTCACCGAAGGTCTGCACACTTAACATTCTCCCCATGGTTATCTGGAAAAGGTAGTTAATGATATTAGCCACCATTGAGCCAATAAAAATAATAGAACTATTTCTAAACAAGTCGTCTTTTAAAAGATTCTTACCTACTAATCGCATTTACGCAAGGTCTTCTGAAGAGTCTTCAAAATTTAGCCTGTCTCTCACTATATAAAGAGGCCTATTGACAACCTCATTATGGATATTACCGATATATAGTGCTATAAGTCCAAGGCATATTAAAACAACCCCTATAAGAAATGTATTGATGACAACAACTATTGATAGAGGAGAAAAATACGGCGATTTAAATAGAACCCGTATTGGAAACATTATCAATAGAAGCATACCGCTTAAAACTGTGATCAAGACACCAATAACTCCAGCAATCTGAAGTGGAAACAGGGAAAAGGCTGTTATGCTGTTTATTGCAAGATTTAATAATTTTTTATATGAATGTCCTGACATTCCTTCTATCCTTGCATCTGCCTCAAACTTGATATAACCCTTTTTAAATCCCATCCAGTCTATTATTCCCCTGTACATCCTTGTCTTTTCGGTAATCGTCTTAAATATATCCACAACCTTTCTGTCTATAAGTCTGAAATCTGTTGTCTGTGACATCATCTCGATCTCGGATATCTTTCCCATTAACCAGTAGAATAAACGTGAACCTATTCTCCTCATGAGTGATTGTCTTTCAATCCTCTTTCGTATAGTTGCGACTATATCAGTTCCATCTTCCCATTTTTTTATCATATCAGGAATCAGCTCTGGTGGATGCTGTAAATCGGCATCTATCGTTATAACGGCATTTCCTGAGGCAGTATCGAGACCAGCGCTCAGGGCAATCTCTTTTCCAAAATTCCTTGAGAGATTCAGAACTTTAACCTTTTTATCTAACTCCGCCAATCCCTTCAGTTCTGAATATGAGCCATCAGAACTACCATCATTAACAAAGATATATTCCCATCTATATCCTTGTAAGCCTTTTGCTACATTCTCAAGCCTTTCATATAATCTCCTGAGATTTTTCTCTTCGCAATATACAGGTATTACAACGGATATTAATTTCATTCGACTTCCCTCTATGGTTTATCTGAAACCTCTATTGTCCCGATCTTTATTTTATCGATTGTTCGTCCTTTTAACTTAATACTCTCTCTTGACCCTTCAGGATCCCAAACTCCAATTACTATATCATAATTTCCCGCAGGGGCATCTGAAGGAACTCTAACAGTAAAATCCTCCCTCGTAACTTCACCTTCTCTCCATCTCTTCATCGGAACGGGTGGAGAATGATCGTTCTGGAAGACTATACCCCCCTCTCTTTGGATGTGGACAAAAATAAAATAATTGGTCCTAATTTTCTTTAAGGCACGCCAGAAATAAGAGATCTTGAATTCTCCTCCTGGTTGAATCTTAGCTCTATCAATGTTATAACCTATAAATTCTATTAAGTCGCTAAAATTCTGCCTGACCTTATATTGTGATGTAAGATACTCGATCCTATCTTCTATCCATCTCTCAGATGTAAAGCCCTGAATTCGTTTCAGGGCAGTGAGAGAATCTATATGGTTAGGTACATTAGATATTATCTCTTTATAGGTCATCATAGCCTCTTTCTCCATATTCATCTTTTCATAAATACTTGCCATCCGATAAAGGCTGTTTGTATCCCTATAGCCGAGAACATCCGCAATCCTAAAATGCTCTAAAGCCTCTTCGCTAAGACCCAGCTCCCCGGCCGAAAATCCCCAATAGTGATGGATCATGCCAAGAAATCTCTTATAATGCCCCTGAATATCGGGGAAAACCTTTATGTCCTCTGCCCATAACTCTCTTCCACCAAGGGCCTCTACCCTAAACTCTAATGGTCTGTCAGGCTCATCATTATAGAAATCCAGAGAAAATTCTTCGGTCTTTCCTCTTGTATCTTTTATTATCTTCTCTGTGAGTATAGTATCCCCGTTAAAGACATCAATCCTCGCAGCAGGTTTTTCCCCAGACCCCATGACCCTGATCCTGAATACAGCCTTAAAATCTCCTATAGGAAACCTCTTATATGGGCCGAAAAGAAGGACACCTGGCCTGTTAGAGTCAGGATCAAAATGGGCAATCCAAGACCCCTTCTTCCCTACTATGTTATATAATTGATCAGCACTATAACTGACCGTTAATGAATCTCTTAGAAAGGCTGGATCTATATTAGTTGATCCCTCAAAAACCTTTTCAAATTCCTTATCTGAAACAAGTGTAGCTTCTGTTACAAAAGGGGATAATCTATTCCTGAATGCCTTTAACGCTTCTTTTGGCCTCTCGCCCATTGAATAGGCAAGACCTAAAAGAGACCACCCCTCCTTATCCTTCAGGTCATCTTTAGAAAGAATAGAAATCGCCCCCTCCCAATCCCCCAGTTCAAGAAGGGTATTCGCTATCCTCTTCGGATCTGTCTGGATGTTCACAAAGGCCCCTCCCTTTTCCCCACAACTAATAGATATATTATAGATGTATTTAATGAAAGGAAATGACCGTGAAGGATTGAGGAGAATCGCCCTCCTTTCATAAGGATGCAGGGTCATGGCTTGCCATGCACCTATCTTAAAACCGGCCTTAATCCTGAGGCTTGTCTTTTCTGATCCGTTATAGATAAAAATTCCGATGGTCTTTAACTTTTCCTCAGATATAAGAACCCTCTTAATCTTTGTACCAGGCCATATCCAGAAAGAAAAAGGCTCTTTACCATATGCCCCCTCACTAAAGGACATATAATAAGTATCCTTTTCAGAGTAAGTTTTAGGGATTATCGAAGTAGAAGCCTTGCCCTGACGAGAAAGATTATAAATCTCTATCCTGGGATTAAAAAAATACGATGGAACTGTATTAAAAGCCTTTATAAGTTGCGATTTTTCTTTAAGTGAATCGTAATATTTTTTCTTTTCAGGACCAAGACTATTATAGATAATACTCGAGATGATTACGAAATCAATTTTCTTTTTAACCTCTTCTAATGGAATATCAGAGAAATTACCATTTAGTTCGTATCTTTCATGATATATAGGGATATTATAATAGATATGGCCTTCCATACCAATCCTTGCATTCAGTGGTAAATTCCCCCTTATCCACTCGGCTGCAAGTATTCTCGTATCCTTCTGCCAGAGAAAATAATCGGCCTTTAAAGAGATCCATAATGATGGCAAAGTAAAAAACAAGGAAAGGACGAGCATGATAGTTCCTTTCCTTTTAAATGGAATTATTTCAGCTATTCTGTAGATTCCATAAGCCATAACTATCACAATAAACGGCAAAATAGGAATTAACTCCCTTTCATCATGCCAGGAGGCGGCTATAAAGAATGGCAGATAGGTAAGAGGAAAGGAAAGTAATAAGATAACCTTATGTCTCTCTCTAAAAGTGATGACTAACAAGCCAAATAAAAATAGCACGAGAAGAGGTAGTCCAATATGTTCAGAAAGGATTAGGCTTAATTGCATGATACTTTCAGGAATCCGGGAAATACGTCCGTAAAGATTTGACGGGCCACCTACACCAAATATTGTATTCAAAGCATTATTAATCACTGATAAAAACGAGGACGGATTTAACCAGAAATATGGTACGCAAAGGCTATAACCTAAAATAAGTCCTAAAATAGAGATATAAAGGCATTTCGATCTTATCAATCCTTTAATCCCTTTTTCCCTCAAATAATGGGCAAGGACAAGAGAGATAAACGCCGGGGCAGCACTTACCTTTGTTGCTACAGCAAGGGCAAGAAAGATACCGGCAAGGAAGGAGTGATGTGTGATAAGTGATGAGTTGTTATCTTCATTCTTCTCTCGTCTCTCTTCTTTCGTCTCTCGTCCCTCGTTATCTATCATTGAGACCTTCACCATAAAATAAAAGGAAAGAACAAGAAAGAAGGTCTGAGGAACATCGATATAGGCAAAATGGGAATGTCTTACATGTAGAATGATCACCGACATAATGGCAGCTGCCACAAGCCCTTCCTTTTCATCAAAAAGCCTTTTTGTTGTAAGATAAACCAATGGTATCGTCATCCCTCCTATAATAGCGGCTATTAACCTACCAATAAGTAACACTCCAAAGGCATTCGGGATTTCTATAAGATAGTCTCTTATTCCAAAAAGGAATCTCTGGGAACCTATAAAAAGAGAGTATAGGAATGTACCGAGGGCCTGTAAGTAGATCCACAGAGGTGAAATACCCAATGGTAAAGGTAAGTGCGTTGGATTAATTGAGAAGAATCCTCTGGCAAAAGATTCTGATGTATAGACAAAAGGTATCTCATCTGGATGGGTAAATAGTTCATCATTAAGCCCATGTCCTACACCCCATAGTCTGAGTAAAAACCCCAGAAGTATGATTCCAGACAGAGTATATATGGTTTTCCTATTTCCCCACATCTTTCTTGTTTCTCTCTTCAGCAATTTCAAACCTTAATAGAGCGATTTCCTGTGTCAGTCTTTTATTTTTTTCCGAAAACCCTGAAAGGACAACTGAGAAATGTAAGTTGATAAGGAGAAGAAAAAGAAAGGCTATAAGGAACAATAGAGATGGTGCGTAATAGATTCCCACAAGTTCAGAGAGACCTTCAAGGACATCTCTCGAGAGAGAAAGACCGAACATTGAGATACTTGAAAAAAGCCAAAGAAGGGCATACCTCTCTTTCAATCTACCACGCCTGATCAATTCAATAATAAACAAAAAAATTGCTGTACTTCCAGATATTGCAAGAAGATGTACGATATCCATTATTACCTCCTTTGAATTCTTTTGATCATATCTACAAAGATAGCAAGCAATACCTTGGTCATATAATAGAATACCTGAAATGTAGTAATGGATGATTTCCCTTTCAGTCTTCCTTCCATCTTCACCGGTACCTCCTCTATTCTGAATCCTGCCCTGTGGAGTAAAACCATTGCCTCAACCTCAGGATAATCCTCAGGATAGTTATCACAGTAAAACCTTAATACATCTCTATTTACGGCCCTGAATCCAGAGGTAGTATCGGTCAGTTTTTCCCCAGTAAGTAAAGAGACTACTTTAGCAAATATCCTTATACCTATGAGTCTCGGAAAGGATAAATTATATGTGTTTTCTCCAATAAATCGTGAGCCTACAACAACATCACAGGTATTTTCAACTATAGGTTTAATCAGTATTCTTATCTGATCTGCCCTGTGCTGGCCATCACCATCAAACTGGATAACCACATCATATCCTTTTTTTTCAGCATACATATATCCAGTTTGCATAGCTGATCCTATACCAAGATTAAATGGAAGTGTTATAACATTAACCCCAAGTTCTTCTGCAACCTTAGCAGTTGCATCTGTAGAACCGTCATTCACAACAAGAATATCTGCCTCTTTATAATTTCGACTTATGTCATTAATAACATAAGCTATGTTTTCTTCTTCATTATATGCGGGAATTATAATAAGTGTTTTCATATACCCCAAGAAGTTTTTATCCATTCAATTTTTTGATTTTTTTATGGATCAGCTGAGACCACTATCTTTAGTAGGGTTGCCCAATTCGTAAAGGAAACAAAAGGAGACAGGCTACTTTTTAATAACGCTTTGGGCAATATTTACTACAAAGTTAGCACTTTCCATGGCATCCGTGGCATTTTCATCTGTATATTCTTCCGTCGGGATGAAATCAATGTCACCATAAAAGGCGAGTTCCCTCTCCTTTCTTAATTCTTTTGATATCCTTGCTGCTTTTTCCAGATTCTCAAAGGTAACTTTACTAAATCTATCCCTATGCTCAATAAGAAGTGCCCCAACGTCATGATATTTAGGAGGTTCAATACCCACAGCCCTCAACATGCCTTTAAGGGATAGTTCAACTATCTCCTGTGCTTCTCTAACTACGTCAGAAAACGCACCTTTTTTAAAAAGCAAGTCGAGAACATCGAGCCTATCACTTGCCTTTCTTAAATAACTTTCTGCAAGGCTTTTGTTAGTCATAGCTCAATGACCTCCCCTGGCTTATAGTCAGGCTTTAAGTCCCAGTACCAAGCATTTCCTTTCCATATCCTCTTTGCACCCAGTTCTTTTAATCTGGTTCTCAGCCTTTCCAGTATCTTGGAGAAGAACCCATTTTTGTCAAAAAGGATACGGGCATCCTCTACCATATCAAGGAATATAGGGCTTCCCCTTTCAGCCTCTTCAGGGCTTTTAATGATGGAGGCTATATACGTAGCGATCCCTTCCTTCTGGAGGACTTTTAGAAATGGTTCGATTTTATCTTCCACTGCCTCAAATTCTCTTATCCTTTTTATCCTCCCTCCCGGAAGATCTTTTGCTATTATTAATATGTCGATGTCTGAATCAAATCTCTGTGTTCTTCTGGCAGCAGAGCCAAATAAAACAACTGACACAAGTCTCTCCTTGTAAAAGGACTCTATCTCAGATAAAAGCAGTTCTTCTATCTCTTTGAATCTTTCTTCCAGCATATTACATTTTTTAAAAATACTTTATTGTACTGCCTTTTATCAAATCACCGACTTCTCGGCAAACATGTTAACGTGTATACCTATAAGGTAAATTGGGGACACATCCCATATTTTTCAACAAGCCTGCAAAGCTGGTAGGCCTGGAAACAATTATGTTTTATAAACATTATCATGGTGGTCGAAATCAAGTAGAGTTACTATCTTTTCTTCTTCATTGACCTCATATATCAACACAAAAGACCCGCCTACATGAACTCTGCGCTTGTTTTGTAGGGGTTTTCTTAAAGGCTTAAAACGATAAGGATCTTCATGGATATCCTGTACCTTTCTATCAATTAATCGCAGCATTTCCTTATCTTTTCTCTGAAGCTTCTTTAATTTTTTATCAAGGCTTTCTTTAATAGCAAGTCTATACACTATTTTAAACCGTATCTTTTTCCAAAGTTATCGATTATAATAGATTCCTCAATGTCGATGTCTCTCATCCGTGAAATAAAATCATCGCGCAACTCTGGTTCTTCAATAAGACTTTTCTTGATTTGAGCTACCTCACGCTGTAAATCAACAACCTTTTTATAAATGGTTTCAAGGGTGATAGTCTTCATTTATATGTCCTCCTTTGTTCGTTATAATAACACATTCATTTCATTCTCGCTATCAAGCCTGTAAATTGGTAAGCCGCCGCTATTTGCAATCTTTGGCATAACTTAGAAGCTTCGCTTAAAAGTAGCCTGACCCCTTTTTACTC
>CAYZNX010000015.1:10519-14800 GCA_964479825.1 uncultured Planctomycetia bacterium
GAGCAGAAAAGGGGACAGGCTACTTTTCTTCATTGATTCCTACCATCTTCTTTAGTCTTCCTACAGGTCTTATCGTCGATTCTAAGATATACTCTTTGCTCACTGTTTGTTGCCACCTCATATTCCCAAATGGAAATTGAAAATAGGAAAGGAGGATCGCCGCCTGGCCAATGAAGTTCAAAAACGTGTTACAATCGCGTTAGTGGTCGCGGCGAGCGAGATTGAGAACACAGTCGATAAAGTCCCGCAGCAGCCGAGACAACCCGGGCTCGGCACACTTCACCGTATGCCTTTTCTCCCCTTCCTCCACGGTGAGTTCATAAAAGAAGACGTCTCTTGCCTGCCCCGTTCTTCCTGCTTCAGAAGGCAAGGAAAAAAAGCCCGCCTGTGCCAAAAGCCTACTTAGCTTTTGCGCCTCTTGTTGAGAAAGCGAGCCCTCGTCAATCTGCCACTCTCTTGGGATTCCTGCCATCCCGCCACTTCGCTTCAATCTCACCTTCATTGCTTCATCTTCCGCCAGCTCCGGATGCGCCGACCCTTCTTTATCTTAATCCCTACGGCCTCCCAACCCTGGCGCACCGCCCGCTGTTCCTCGCTACCTTGCCCGAAGAGCTCTCCTGCGACGGTCAAGGTATTCTCAGCCGCCTCTTGAAACGTGGCATCCTGGGAAAGATTGTCCTTTAGCGCCAGATACCAGATCCGCCCCGCCTTCTCCCAGGCATAGCTTCCAAGCCGTATCGCCGTCTCATAGAAGGCTTTATTAGGGATGCCCGAGTTGATGTGCACCCCGCCATTGTCCTCCTCGGTCTTGATGTAGTTTTTCATATGCGCTGGCTGAGGGTCTTTGCCTAAAACGGGGTCATCATAGGCAGTGCCGGGGTCTTTAAGCGAGCGCAGCGCCTGACCTTTCACCCTTCTTGTGAAAAGCCCTTTTCCAATGAGCCAGTCGGCTTCTTCTGCTTTCTGCCTCTTTTTGTACTGCTTTACAAGCGACCCGAACACATCAGCAAACGATTCATTGAGCGCTCCGGACTGATCCTGATACACGAGATCCGCCTCAAACTGAATAATGCCGTGGGCAAGCTCATGACCGATCACATCTAATGCTTTTGTAAAGCGATGAAACAGTTCCCCATCGCCGTCACCGTAAACCATCTGGCGGCCGTTCCAGAAGGCGTTATCGTAATTTTGTCCATAGTGCACGCTTGAATCAAGACGCATGCCTTTATCATCTAACGATGTGCGCCCGTAGTTCTTCTTGAAAAAATCATAGACGATGCCAGAGCCGAAATAGGACTCATTAACAGCAACATCTTTGCTTTTTGGTCCGCCCTCACCGCGCACGAGTTTTCCAGGAAGTTTCCATTTCTTTTGTGCATTATAGATGGTGCGCCGCTTCTGCCCAGCGGTGGTTGTTGTTAAAGATGTAAGAAGCGTAATCGCCTGTCGCTGGCCGCGAATCTGCTCAGAGAGCGAAAGCGTATGCCAGGCGCAGGACTGCTGATGTGCCGTGCCGTTTCGGGCGATCTCTTTAAAGATGTGCGGCGGGATGATGCCGCAGAAAACGCTGTGCACCTTACGGTCTAAAGTGTGCCTTAGGGCTATGCGCCCACATCTCAAATTCCTCTTGTTCATCGCTCCCCCCTTTGAATATAAGGGTACAACAACCCCTATTCCCCCCATTACCTGTCTTTTTCTTTCTCCTTCTCAATATATTCTACAAAAAACGTTAAGAATACCGCCAGATTTTCCTTAAACTCCTTCACCTGAGTCTTTAATATCTCTGCCTTGGGATGGTTAGGTGTGGAAACGGTTATCGTCCTTAGTTTTCTTTTTTCATCCTCTTAATGTATTCCATCAAAAATGCCAGAAATATCCCTGCAAAGAGGCTTGTAATGCCAGCAATGACTATATTCTTCTTTATACTTGGCTTAACAGGATTTTTTGAAATATATGGGTTGCCGGCAAGTGAAACGCCAGCAATATTCTCCATATCTTCTTCAGCTTCTTTAGCTTCTTTAGCTTCTTCAACAAGAGAACGCCTTTCATCATCTAAATTCATAGCCCTTTGTTTAAAATCAGCAGGCACAAGATTGATAATAGATAGTTCTCCTCTTTCCAGTTTTCTATCATACATTTTTGCAAATGAATCATACTCCTTTATTAAATCCGATTTATTTTTTATTAAGCGTGGTATATCTTTTAACCGCTTGGCGACTTTTTCTTTCTCTCTGGCTTTCTCTCTGGCGACTTTTTCTTTCTCTCGTTCCACAGGCTCTTTTATTAAAGAAAGGTTATTTAAATATGCAACAAATCCCGTCATTGCAACAGATATGTCATTCGTATTTTTTGCCTCAATGATTAACCTGAGTTTGTCTGTAGAATCTTTCAGTGCATTTAGTTTGATGTTGGTTATTAAATGGTGCGTTGTTGGTAAAATTTTTTCTGCATCAATCTTGCCAATAACAGTTAACAGTTCTTTTGCTGTTATTGCTGGCAATTTCAACACACAACCTCGCCCCGGTATATTTTAGGCATTGAAAGGCTTATTACTGCTGACGCAAGAACAGCAACAAGGAATAATCCGATAATAAGCCTTTTCCTTTTTACAATTACCTTCCAGTAATCATAAAGATTAATCTCGTCATCGTAAGTCGATGTGCCTTTATTTTGAGTTTCCATAAAATCTCCTCCATTTTCTATGTTTTGTTATTTACTCCGTTAGAAAGGGCGAGGCTTTAGACCCGCCCTTTCTAACGGAGTTTACCTATGAATATTCTTTCCTTATTTTATAATATTGCTGTTTTTTACTTCCCATGTAAAGACCATTGCCTCTTCAAGCCATTTCAAAATCTGTTCTGCCGTTAACGAAAGAAACTCTTTCAGTTCTTCGTCTGAATGTATTCTCTGGTAGTCATAAGTATCTTTAAACCACTCAATGATAAATTCCAGAGGAACAGATGAAGGTTCAGAATATATCTCATTTAAAGATTTCTTTATATATGCATATTTATAGAGTTCTTCGATGTCCATTATAGTTATCTCTCTTTTTTAAGCGATTTAATTCTTTCAAGATGGTTTATATCTTCTAAGTCTCTTGGTCTCTTGGTAATACTTTTCATTTTTATGAGGTCATCTATTGATGCGATGTTTATTTTTATATCTCCTATAGCTATAACTCCCTTTCTTGAATATGCCTGCTCAAAGTTAACTGGATTACTCAAAAAGATATCTATATGTTTGTAGGGATTTTTGGGGTCTATAAATGTAAATACCACAGCACCCTTTTCCTTTACCCATTCATCGCGTCTTTCTTTAGATATAAATTCATGCGGATTTACAGGCACTCTCGGAGCATAGTCGAATTTCTCCATAACATCAACTATCTTCACAATATTATCATCTGAAAGATCAGCCATAATATCTAAATCCATCGTCAATCTCACATATCCGTAAAGGTTAACCGCCATACCCCCAACAACTATGTATCTGACTTTTACCTTCTCAAATTCCCTGAATATCTCTTCATATATCATCTTTGCACTGCTCTGCCATGAACCAGATGGTTCATGGCTCCGCCCTCAGCTTATATCTTCATTTCTTTAATTCTTCTCTAAAAAGTTCCAGCCTTGGTAGTTCTTCCTTATCCCTCTGGCGGCCTGTAGCCTTTTTGCTTGCTATAATGTCATCAATTGAGGCACAGAAAAAAATTCCGTTAATAATTTGACTGTGTTTCCTGGCATCTTCAAAGGATTTTATTCCATCCGGAGCAAAAACGATATCTATAGGAAACGGCCCACCTCTTATTTGAATAAAATCCTTTCCTGCAAGTATTGCCTCTTCCAATTCTTTATTTAAATCAAATCCTAATTCTTTCAATGCTGCCACAAGCCTTTCACAGTTCGTTCTATCTTTAAAAGGGAAGATATCTATATCCTGAGTTGTCCCTGGATACCCATACAGGATGGCACCAAACTTTCCAATGAACAGGTATTCGACATTATATTTTTTAAAAATCTCTGCTAATCTTTTAGCTCTTTCAACCATCACTGCGATAATATCCTAAATAGCGAGGCAGTTTCTTTTTCCCCCAATTGCGGTATTCTTCCATTGTCTCAAATATTCTGTACGGTTCATCATCAATAACAGGGAGTTTAAGTGGCATTAACCCCAAGTTTATTCTATCTTCTACGGTTCGTAACAGTCCATCCAGAAAATCAAGTCTTAGGTGTTCTTCTTCGACAGTTTTTCCTATTTTGTAAATAAGCTTCTGCATTAGTC